>CAYPTZ010000024.1:0-15084 GCA_964413395.1 uncultured archaeon
ATAAATTTAAAAAACATATTTTTTAAACAAAAGAAGGTAACTGTTCTTTTTTTTTTTTTAAATCGAAATTCTAATTACACAATTTATCCAAAATTCTTTTCTCTAAGAATTCTTGCTAATTCTAAGTTTTTTATTGAATTTAGTGGACTAAAAGTTCCAATAAATATAACTATTATTGCACTTCCCCCAATATATAGATAGGAATTTAATTTAAATTCATTAAACATACCAGGCATTTCTGCATAAGAAATTTCCAATAAATTATCAAGTAAAAAATTACCAATAGGTATTGAAATAATTATTGAAATTATCATGAAAATCATCATTTCCATCCAAATTGCTCTTCTAATATCACTGAAATAAATTCCTATCGATTTAAAATTCGCATAATCATGTGTTCTGTATGATATTATTGATTTGGTGATTGTCAGCATGATAAGAATTGTTAAAATGATCACCAAAAATGCCATTGTTGGAAAAATGTCATTAAGTATTGAAAGTATTTTATCCCATATAATTTTCATTTCTTCTTTTGATTTAAGTGATTGAATATATGGTGTCTGTCGAAGAAGTATATAAATTGAGTTTTCATAGGAATTTTCTTTTATTGTAAAATAAAAAACATTAATTTTATTTGTTTGATTTAATAAGGTTTGGGCTTCACTTAAGGGAAGATATACCATTTTACTGTAAAGATCATTTACAAATCCTACGATTTTATATGTATGAATATTATATAAGTCTAATTCGGGTGATTTTAAAGTAATAGTATCTCCTATGGAATAATTTGTTTTATATTTAAAATCTATCGATAAAATAACCTCAAATTCATTATTGTATTTTCTTCCTTCAATTATTGGGAAATTATGGAGATTAGTTGAATTTTGATAGGCTAATAGATTTATATACTCTAAACTAATCTCACTTTCGGATATATTTTCTCCTGAATTAATACGTATTGCAAGGTCTGAATCAACTAATTGTATGTTTTCTTTTATTCCATAAGATAAATCGTCAATTTCATATATTCCGAATAGACTATTTGAGAAGGTTTTATTATCTATGAAGTCGACACATTCACCATATCCATCCCACAATTCAGTTTCATTATATTTTTTTTCTATAGAATATGGAACAATATTTATTAAAAATGATGATGTTATAAGAAGGCATATTGATATTGTTAAAACTGAAATTGTAAAGGCAGAAAATCCTTTTTGATTAATTATTCTTCTTAAATTATATTTACCAAATGGAGAAAATTTTGAATTAATTTTTATTATTATTTTTTCAAATATACTAGTTTTTTGAGTAAATTTTACCTCATTTCTGATTAAGTCCATTGGATCTATTGTCGAAGTTTTACGAATAATGAAGAAACTTGAAGAATAACTCAGTATTAGCAAAATAATAAAATATTTCATCACTTTATATGAAGGCAATATGAAGTAACCTAAACTAGGCATATTTAATATTGATAAGAAGATAGATGTCCATAAAGATGCAAAAATAATTGAAAAGAATAAAGAAATTAATAAGCCAAAAATATCTATTATAAAAATATATGCAAGATATGATGAAAAAATCTCTTTTTTTGACGCACCTAAGGCATTTAATATCCCAATTTGTTTTAAATCTTCATCTATTGTACGAGATAATACTACCAATAAAACAATTGTAGCTGAAATTAAAAGAATATAAGAAATGTAATTTATCACTTTAGTATATGAATTAACATATTTTGTATTAATCTGAATTGGTGGATATTCGGATTTTGTAAATCCTATTTTTGTTTGTCCCTCAAATTCTTCAAGTAATGCATTTTTTAATATTCCTGGTGAAGAAGAACTTGAATTTTTTGCTAATATTTGATTAATATAAATTTGACCAGAAAAAAAAACAGCACAATGGGAAAAATCTAGATAGAAAACAGGGATACTATCAAATGATACTCCTTCTCCAATATTTTGAGAATTTAATTGCGTCCATTCACAAGAATAACCAATATTATTAATTGTATACTCTTTATTGAAGAATCCTGTCCCAATTTTTAAAGAATTTTTCTCAACTAATTTTGAGTGATCCTTAACAAATTCATAATTTAAGGTACCATTTTCATGGTCTATTTTTGATCCTGTTTCATTAATTAATTGATTTATGTGAGATTCTCGACTAGTATCGATGCCAATAATATATCCGGTAAATTTTGTATTATCTTCACCAAATTCAAACAATACCGGGATAATCACTCTAAATTCTATTTCGGAATATAAATCACTTACATTATTTGCTATAGATATTGCATCTTCCAATAATATTTCTTCTGTGTGAATAATTACATCTGCAAAATTTCCTTTCAAAATTGCTCTTTCTTGGAGGTCAGTTTGATATGTATTTAATTCTTGAAAAGATACTCCTAAAGATATTGCAAATCCCATAATAAGTATTATTGGAAAATTTAGCTTTTTATGGCGAGAAAATGAATTCCATCCTTTTTTTAAAACTAACCATAAATTAAATTTTAGTGGAAGAAATTTAGGAGGTTTTTTTTCTTTATTCAATTTTAACAACCTCCGAAATTTTTCCATCTATTAATCTCATCCTTGTTTTGGCATATTTATTTGCTAATTTGAAATCGTGGGATACTACAATAATTGTTTTTTTTTTTTCTTCATTTATTTTCTTTAATAAGGAAAATATTTCTTGACTTCTTTCATTATCTAAATTTCCTGTGGGTTCATCAGCAAAAATAATATCACATTCTTTAACTAATGCTCGAGCTATTGCAACGCGTTGTTGCTCCCCTCCACTCAGCTGATAGGGGTATTTTTCTGCTTTCTCTTCAATTCCAACCAGTTTTAAATATTCTAATGATTTTCTATTAGCATCATTTAGATTTTTATTAACAAGTAAAGCAGAAAGTAGAACATTTTCAAACACTGTTAAAATGGAGATTAGGTTAAAAAATTGAAAAATTATTCCAACATTATATCTTCGGAATTTTTCTAATTGTTTTTTATTCAATCTTGCGAGATTTTTTAATTTATTATTTAAATTTAGGTGAATGTTACCATCACTAGGTTGATCAAGTCCAGTAATTAAATTTAGTAATGTAGTTTTGCCAGATCCACTTGGACCCATTATAAAAATGAAATTTCCGGCATATATATCAAAAGATATATTGTCAATTGCTTTAATCTTTAATGATCCCACAGTATAATTTCTTGATATATTTTTTAATGATATAATTGGTTTTTGGATTGAATCAGCATTAATCAAAATCTCATTTCTCCTTGTGTTTCATGTAATTTACCTTGATAAAGGGAATATGTGGTGCCTTTGATAAAATTTGAAATCTTTGGATTATGGGTTACTACTACTATCGCAACTTCTCGAGTTTCAATTAAATTTTTTAATAAATGAAATATTTTTGAGCTCCTTACTGAATCTAAATTCCCAGTTATCTCATCAGCTAATATTAAAGTTGGTTCCTTAACTAATGCACGAGCTATTGCAACTCTTTGCTGTTCTCCTCCGCTTAAAGTTGCAGGATATTGCTTATACCTATCTTCTAATCCAACTTCTCTCAATATTTCTTTAGATTTTTGTCTTGGTTTTGAAATTTCTGCTAAACGTGCTGACAATTCAACATTTTCTAAAATATTGAATGTTGAAATTAAATTATAGAACTGAAAAATAAATCCTAAATATTTTCTTCTAAATGTTAATGTTTCTATTTCATTTAGCTTGGCAATGTCAACTAAATGATTTTCGATATCCATGGTGATTTTCCCATTATCAACATACGATATTCCTGCTAAGCAATTTAAAAGGGTTGTTTTTCCTACTCCTGAAGCACCCAAAATTGTTGTAAAACTACCTTTATTTATAGATAAATCTATTCCCTTCAGAACTTCCACTTTCATTCGTTCTGAAAAATAATTTTTTTCTAGATTTTCTACATGAAGTAATGCTCTCATTTCTCATTCCTCTTAATTTTGCTTTTTTGAATTTTTAACCCCTTTAACATTTTTTCATTTAAAATAATATTTGAATCTTTTTGGAAATAATTCAAATATTTTTAAAAGTAATTAGATAAAGGAATTTTTCAATCCTAAATATCAAAATTCATGATGGAATGCTATAAGATACTTTTTATCATTACTTTATTTATTAGCTAAATTATATCGATTTTCAAGAAATTATATTAAAACTTTGAATTCTGAATTTATATCTTACTTTCGTTATAATAAAAAACCGAATATTTCGAAAAATTATGTATAAACATTACCAGATTGGAAAAAAAAATTGGGAAGATTATACAAATGTGAAGAAAAAAGCATAAAATTTCTAAATATAAGAATATAAAAATATAATTGTTGTTCTAGTTATTAGTAAATTCTGAAATTCTCAAAATTATAATCTCAAAATCAAAAGTGTATATCATGACTTCTTTAAAATTTAATTCAGAAATTGTTGATGGTTTAGTAAAAAATGGGAAATACAATGAAGCATTAGAATTAATTATTAAAATTGAAACCAATAAGAATTTAGAAAATGAAGAAATCAATCAAGTGAATTTACTTAAATCACAAATATATAATTATTTAACCTTGTATTCTAAATCTTTGCAATATTCACAAGATCTTTTAGTAAAAAGTAAAGAAGAACAAAACTATTTCTATTATTTTCGTGCAATTACTTATCGTATTGAGGCTTTAGATGCACTAAATAAACTTGATTCATGTGCTGAGTTGATATTAGAGGCAAATAATTTAATAAATCAAAAAAATTTAGATTTTATTCCAGAATTGAACATTCCCCTTGCAAAATACTATAATCGTATTGGAATTTATCTTCAAAAATCCTATAAATATGATGAAGCTTTAAAAGCATTTCAAAAAAGTCATGATTTTTATGATATTTTAAATGATTCTTTGGGAAAGGCAGATATTCTTACTAATATGGGCCTTACTCATGGATTGATGAAATCTTTTGGGAAAGCTATGGATTTTTTTAACAGATCATTAAAAATAAGTAGACAGTATGGAAAAAATATGATTACTGCGTGGACATTAGCCCATAAATCACAATTAAGCTATCAGATTTCTAAAGATAAAACTATAATAAATGATTTAAATGAAGTATTTGAAATTTGTTCTGCTTTAAATAACATTCATTGCAAAGATTATGCATATAATATTTTAGGAAATTATTCTTTTGAAAAAGGAAATTATCATGATGCGTTAAAATATCAGCAAATGAGTTACGAATTAAGGAAAAAGCGGGATAATAAATTGGAAATGGCTTATACTCTCTGTTCAATCGCAGGAATTTATAGTAGGCGTGGTGATATAAAAAAAGCAAACCATTATATTCAAAAAATTTTTTTGATCCAAGAAAAATTTTCAGATTCATTAGCTAATACTCTTTTCTTAAGCATCAAAGGAGAAATTTTGACTGAACAAGGTAATTTTAAAGAAGGTTCGTTATATTTGGAAGAGGCCTTAGAGAAATTTGATAAATTAAATGATTTCAATCAGAGATACCGTACTATTCATTTCTTAATTTGGATCGCAATTACAAAAGTCGATAAAGATAAACAATATCAATTGCTTGATTATATTCAAAATTTGATCAGAAAATTTCCCCATAACAAAAATCTTAAGTTTTTTTATAAATTAGAACAAGGAATTGTATTTAAAAATAGTAGAGATACTTATAAAGAATTAGTTGCAAAAAAAATTTTTGGAGAATTAGCTGAGGAAGAAGTTACTCAAATTTGGATTATTATTGAAGCAATGCTTAATAATATTGAGATTCTTTTAGGAGAAATCAAACACTCTCGAAAAAAGATCTTAATTAATGACATTGATACTCAATCATCAAATTTACTTGATATTGCAGAAAAACAAATATTTATTGCTGTTATTAGCGAAACTTTATTGCTCAAAGCAAATATTGCTATATTCAATAATAAATTAGAACAAGCAAGGATATTATTTACAAAAGCACAATATTATGCTCACGAAAAAGGATTAGATTTATTGGCTCAAAAAATATCTGATGAACATGATCGTTTTTTAATTCAATCTAATATGGAAGATAAAGATCGGCAAACCTCTCTAGATTCTAAAATTACCAATTTTGAGTTTGTTTTTTCTAAAATAACCAGAAATTTTCGTTTTCAGGTTTCATATAGTCCTTATAATCCATTATTTTTAATAATCAAAAAAAAAAATAATGATAAGATTTATACTATATTTCCATTAAAAGATCAAGGTTTAAATAAACAAAACTGCCCTAATTATATGGAAATATTTGAAGAATCAGAAAAATCCGATTTTTTGCATAACAATTCCTTCGATAGAATTAATATCAAGAATTTTCTGGTAATTAAAGGAAATCGCGGTGACATTCGATGTTTTTTTGGATTTCATGGAAATTCATACAATGCAAAGAAGGAATTAGACAAATTTTTAGATAAAATACAAAATTTGGAAGAAGCATGGAATGATTTAAAAAATGAAAAAGTAAATAGTGTCAGTGAACAGTCTAAATCTGTAATAGATGGTTATATAAATGAAATTTTTTCAGATTAAGCTATAATTTTCATACAATCTAATTAATGAATAATTTATCAAAGTTAAATTAAATTTCACTTAAAAATATCACATACTAATTTTAATTATTACATTTTAGAGATACCAATTCAATCATTTTTCTAAATACCAAGGTAAAAAGAATATACAAAATATTCCAATCAAAATATTATAAAAAGTTAAGTCAACTATCTAAAATTGAAGAATTTTAAAATCAGTTTTAAATAATCTCAAATTCAAAAGTGCAAAAAATGACCTCTCTAGAAATAAACTCAAAACGAATTAATATTTTAATCTATGATGGAAAAAAAGAAAAGCCCTAGATTTAATATCTGAATGGGAAAATAAAAATAATCTGGAATTTGAAGAAATTTGTGAGATTAATTTACTAAAATCGAGTCTATATAATTATTTTACTTTATACAAGAAATCATTAAAATATTCACAACTACTATGTGTTCAAAGTAAAAAAGAGAGGTTTTTTTATTATTACTTAAGAGCAGTAACAAATTGTATTGAATCTTTCATCTCACTAAATTTAACAAGGCAATGCTCTGAGCTAATCAATGAAACAAATATAATAATTAGTCAGATTAAATTAGATAATGATATAAATTTATCATTTTCATTGACGAAATATTATTCTCGTGTTGGTAATTTTCTTCAAAAATCATATAAGTATGATGAAGCATTAGTTGTGTATCAGACAAGTTTGGAATTTAGTAAAAGTATAAATGATCCTTTAATAATGGCAGAAAACCTAACCGAAATGGGTTACACTTATGGTTTGATGAAATCTTTTGAGAAGGCTTTTGAATTTTTTAACAGGTCTTTAAAAATTAGTAAGTTACATGGAAAAAAAATGATTACAGCGTGGACTTTAGCTCATAAATCACAGTTGGGTTATCAAAATGATAGTTTTGATGATGTAATAAATGATTTGAGTAAAGCATTGGAAATTTGTACCGCTTTAGGCAATATTCATTGTGAAGATTATATCTATAATATAATGGGGAACTATTATTTAAAGATAGGGGAATTTAAAGAGGCTCTTAAATATCAAATAAAAAGTTATAAAATGCGAAAAAAGAGGCAAAATAAATTAGAAATGGCATATGCGCTCTGTTCAATTGCTGGAATATATAGTCATTGTGGAGATATTAAAAAAGCAAATCATTATATTGAAAAAATTTTTTTAATTCAAGAAGATTTTTCAGATAATTTGACAAATATACTATTTAAAAGCATCAAAGGAGAAATTTTAGCTGAACAAGGTAAGATCAAGGAAGCATCTTATTATTTGGAAAAAGCTCTGAAGAAACTCGAAGATTTTACTGATTTAAATCAAAGATATTGGAGTATTCATTTTTTAATTTGGATTGCAATTATAAAGGTTGATAAAAAAAAACAGAATCAAATGCTTAAGTATATACAAAATTTAATAGATTTTTATCCAAATAACCAAAATCTTATGCTTTTTTTTAAATTAGAACGAGGAATTGTGTTTAAATACAGTCGAGACACCTATAAAGAATTACTTGCAAAGCAAATATTTTCAGAATTAACTACTCAGAAAAAAATGAAAACATGGATTTTTATTGAATTAATTGTGCACTATATTGAAATACTAATAAGAGAATTCAAATATACTCACAAAGATGAAATATTGGAAAATATTGAAGATTTATCCTCAAGATTACTGGCGATTGCAGAAAAACAAAAGTTGGTTGCAGTAATTAGTGAAGCTCTCTTATTAAAAGCAATTTTAGCAATTGAAAAAAATGAAATTTCCTCAGTTAGATCGATATTTACCAAAGCGCAAAAAATAGCTCACGAAAAAGGATTAGATTTACTTGCTCAAAAGATATCTGATGAACATGATAATTACATAGATTTACTCGATAATTCTGCTAGATCTCATAATGTGTCTTTAGGATCAAAAATTACTAATTTTCGATTTGTTTTTTCGAAAATTACTCGCAATTTTCAATTTCAAATAATACTCCTAATCCCCTATTTTTAGTAATTTGGAAAAAAAATAAGAGTATTTTAAAAACAAGATTTCCATTAGAAAATCAAGATTTAGATCTAAAAAAATTCAAAAATTGTATGGAACTATATGAAGATTCAGAGAAATCAGAATTATTTGGAGATAATTTATTTGATAGGATTAAAATCCAGAATGTAATAATTATTGAAAGAATTTATGATGGAATTCAATTTCATTATGGTTTTCATGGAAATTCTTATGTGGTACAAAACAAATTAGAATTATATATTCAAACAATTAGGGCATTGAATGATATATGGGGTGAAATAATAGATGAAAATCTTGAAAAAATTAGTATTATTTCGAAATCTCTTATAATTGATCATGCTAATGAAATATTTTTTAATTAATTCAATATTTCAAACTAATCTCTTTATCTCTAATATATTATCAAATCTCTGAGACTTTTTCACAAAGATAATTACTCAGAAATTTTTTCTTTAGATATTTTTTTTGAATTTTAAAACCTGCCAATTCAATCATTTTTTCGATTATCCAATCATAAGTGAAATATTCATCCTTTAAACCATTAATAAAATTGGTTTTATTTTCGACAACTTCCATAAGCTTAATCATATCTTCAATAGATTCTTCTATTTTTAAATTGGGAATTTGAAATATTGCATCCTGTAAGAATAATTTTCCTCCCATTATTAACATTTTATTCATCCGTTGGAATGCAATTTGTTTCCAAAAAGAAGATAAATGGTGTAAAGCTAAACTAGTTACCACATAATCTACCTTGGATTCATGTTTATAACTTAAAAAACCACTTTTAATAAAGGTGATATTTTTTATGTCCTTCTTTGAAGCTTTTTGTTGAGCATACTCCAGCATTTTATCCGAAATATCTATTGCGTATATATATTTACATTTTGATGAAATAGCTATGCTAAAATTTGCTGTTCCGCATCCAATTTCTATTACATCAGATTCATGGTTTGGTTTTAGTAATGATATTATTTCTTCATTTTCTGCTTTTAAACCCCTCATATTATTCATTCGTTTATCATATATTTCCACTTCATAGACAGTATTGAAATCAGATGCAATTTGTTTAAATTCATTATGATACCAAGGATAATCAAATTTTTCTGGTTCTTTCATCAATAGATACAATTTTTCTTTATAAATAAATTTCTTGATGTTAAAAAATTTCTAAGGCAAATTTTTATATATTCAAGAATTTGTTGTTTAGTTTAGTTTATTTAACTATATACAATTTTTTTTGTATAACACAAAAAACCTTGTATAATACAGGAAATATTTCGCTAAATCTTAAATTTAGAGATACTTGATACAAAGTTATCTATTAAATATGAATTCAATTTGAAATGTTTAAAATCCTCATATAGAATTTAAAATAGAAAAAAAAGTGAAAAATATGACATCAAATTTCATTATCCAAACAAAAAATTTAACACGAACATTTGCATTTGGGGAATCAGAAGTGCATGCATTAAATGGCGTTGATATAGATGCAAAAACAGGTGAATTTATTGTTATTTTAGGCCCTTCTGGGGCAGGAAAGACCACTTTTTTAAATATGATTGGAGGGATTGATAATCCAACTGATGGAGAAATTATTGTAGATGGTCAAGAATTACATAATTATACAAATGATCAGCTTAATGATTACAGAAGGAATAAAGTAGGGTGGATTTTCCAATTTTTCAATATTATTGCAAGTTTACGTGTTTGGGAAAATGTTGGTCTTTCTCTTGAATTTCAAGGAAATAAGGATAAAAATGATATAAAAAAAAAATCCTATGAAATATTAAAGAAAGTTGGATTGGATGGGAAAGAAGAACGGTTTCCAAGTCAATTGAGTGGGGGAGAACAACAGAGGGTCGCAATTGCTCGTGCATTAGTAAAAAAACCATTAATTGTTGTAGCTGATGAACCCACAGGTAATTTAGATTATGTAACTGGACAAACTATAGCGGACTTAATGAAGAAATTAAATCAAGAAGAAGGTATTTCATTTGTGGTGGTAAGTCATGATTTAGCTATTACACAATTTGCTGATAGGGTCTATCATTTAAAAATGGGAAAAATTGACAAGGTTGAATCAACTCCAAAATTAGAGTTTACTAAGAAAGTTTTAGAGGAGTGAAGGAAATGAATATTTTAAATACAAAAATCTTCAGAGAAATTCGTATTAATAAAGGGCGTTCAATCACTATAATATCTGTTGTAGCTATCACATTTGCTTTATTAGCAGGTATGCGAGCTAGTGGTCCAATGTTATATGATAGCTTAGATCAAAACCATATTGAAAAAAATGTGGCTGATGGCAGAATGCAATTTATTCAACCAATTTTGCAATCCAATATTACATCTATTCGTAATGATAATACATTTCTTGATAATTCAAATATTGATAGAATTGAAGGAAGATTAGTAATTCGTAGTGAAATAATTTATAAAGAAGAAAAATTTCCTGCTGTGATTATTGGAATAAACTATCCAAATTCTGTTAATGAATTACACGTTACAGGTATTTCTAATCAAATTGATTCTATTGAAAATATTTTTAATGATAATTCCAGTTGTATGATTGAAGCTAGATTTGCAGGAGGTTTATTAGGACAAGATATTCAATTAGGGGAAAAAATATCAATTCCTTTTGATAATTCTGCTACCTTAAATTTTTCTATGAATGCTATTGTTCAGGATAGCGATATATTATATGTGATTGATCCAAATTCTGGAATGTCATTAATGGGACAAATGGCGGTTATTTGGGTTGATTTAACTACATTACAAAATATTGCTTTCGGAGGAATACCTGTAATTAATGAAATTTTATTCACAGTAGATATATCTATGGAAAAATCTATGATAAATAAAGCAGCAGATGATTTAATGGTTCGATATGCTTCAAATAATATAGATATTACATCTACAACATTTATTATTTTTGATGAAACTGAAGAGATAAAATTCTTCGAAGCTGATGCAGGTTCTATGGATAAAATTGGGACTATATTTGGAATAATTGGCATTTTAATATGCTCAGTAATGATTTTTAATACACTAAATCGAATGGTTCAATCTCAAAATAAAAATATCGGATTATTTTTAGCAATGGGTGCTGAAAAAAAGAAAATAGTTATCCATTATTTAAAAATTACAATGATATTAGCAGTTATTGGGGTAATTATTGGAATACCCTTAGGATATGGAATGGCAAGAGCTATGGCTTGGATGATTTTAAAATTATTTGTTTTTGAAACCTATTCAAATTCATTTGCCTATATTGAATTCCTTTATGCTGCCATAATAATATTATTAGTATGTTTATTATTTTCTACAATTAGTGCTTACCCTATTACAAAAGTGACGCCACGAAGTGCAATGTCTGCTGTTTTTCATCGAATTAAAGTGACTGGAAGAAGTATTGCAGAGAAATTATTTGGGTGGATCCCTATATTTGATAAAGTCCACATGAATATACCTTTACGTGAAATTTTCCTGAGAAAGAAACGAACTGTATTTACTATACTAGCTAATGCAACTTCAATGATCATTTTGATCATCTCAGTAGCTATGATTCTATCTATGTATTCGCAAATTTTAAATAATTATGATGAATACAACACAGAAGATGTGAGGATAGTATTTGAAGATGAGATTCCAATTTCAAATATAACTAATTATATTACAAATGAATTAAGTACAGAGATTACTTATCACGAAGTATATTTGGAATTACCTACTAAGATTAATCACGATGGTCAATTATTAACGCGGACATCACTTCAATGCTATCAAAGTAATTCAACGTTGAGAAATTTTAACTTGATCGAGGGAGATATTATTGAGAAATCTGATATGGATAAAAATGGTATTATATTAGGACAGGCAATTTTAGGAAAATACAATCTAAGTTTAAATGACGAGATTCAAATTGGTATTCTTGGAAATTACACTGTTAGTATTGATGGAATAGTTGCAGAATTTATTGATTATAGTGTGTTATGGACTTTAGAGTCTTTTTATGAAGCAAATATTAGTTCATTATTTGATATTGATCCAGGATATGTAAATGGGTTGTTAATTGAAGTATCTGAGGATACAGATATGAATCTATTAAGAGCCAATATTGAAGGTGAATTTAATGTTAGTAGCTGGGCAGAATCTGAAAAAAGTCGCGCTGCTGTGATGAATTTTCTACGATTAATGATGGAAATGCTAATTCTTTTCATTGCTGTTGGAATGTTAATAGGTGTTATGTTTAGTTTTAGTACTATGTATGTCGCTTTTATGGATCGAGAAGACGATTTTCTTGCTTTGAAAGCAATGGGTGCGAAAAATTCCGTCATTAGAAATATAATATTCTGGGAAACTACTTTACTGAGTGTCTTAAGTTTAATTATAACACTTCCAATAGGTACAATTATTTATCGAGTAAGTATTGATTATTTACTGCAGGATAATTTTTATATCTCTAGATCTATTCCATGGGTGACTTGGATATTTGTATTTATATTATCAACAATATCAATTTGGCTAGCAACATGGAAATTAACAAGAAAAGTAAAAAAAATGGTCTTAGCCGATGAATTAAGATCTCGAAATATATCCTAATTTTTTTTTAAAATATTTTTTATTTATCTTCACGACGCCATTCGGCTCCACATTGACTACAAACCCATTTCTTTCCATAAATTATTGGATATGGATTTATGAGATTAGTGCGATCCTCGACTTCACGAAATAAACTTCTCTTAACACAACCACATTTTGGACAATGAATCCTACTATCGCCTTTTTGTACCATAACTCCACCCTTCATATGAATATCAGCTTTTGGTGCTGGCGCTGCTTTTTGTGATTCATCATAATATTGAACTTTGTTGACTGTTGAGCTTTCAACTCTTGGCGTTTCAATTTTTGGAGTTTGAATTATTGGTTGTTCTATTTTTGGTGTTTTTATATCAAATCGTTCTGCTTGTAAATTTACTGTTGCTCGATCTTGACTTGGAAGTTTTCCTTCAAAAATCCCTAAAAATTCGCCATCACCATCATTTTCCATGAATACTTTCGGTCTTTGATCTCCTGCTCGATCTGCATCAAATTCTCTTGCAAATTGCATCGCCTTTACTTTTTCTCGAACGTTTGCATCTTTTCCTTGCCATACCCATACATCTACTCCAAGATCTGCAATAAAACAATCTTCACTATCTAAAGAATTTTTTTCAAAAGGAACTTGTACAAATTTCATTGCATTAATTCCTTCATATTCTTCACTTGATACACGATATACTGCATTGACATGTTCTGCTTGTCCTGCAAATTCTCCCGTCGAAACATCTTTAAACATTGATTTTGCTAAATTTTTATCAACTATTTTTAAATTACCCAATTTTGATAATAATTCTGCTGATTCATCCCCTTCATCATATGTAATAATTTTGGCTGAACCATTAAATACTTGTCCATCGTCAATTCGTCGAGCTTCAACTGCTGCAGTTCCTTTCTCATCTACTGAACATTTTGAACCAAGCCAAATATAAATTTTCTTTTCTAATTCATCGATTATTAGATAGGCATCACCAGTAGTGAAAATTGGTTTTTGAATTGGTTTTATGGCGCCTTCATTTATCATAAAAAGTTTAATTGTCATATTAAAAACCTAATTTTTTTTCAAATATTTTTCAAGATATATTTGAGTGTAATATCCTATTACACGTTTCACTTTTTATCTATTTAGATTTTTCGAATATTTTTTTTTTTTTTATAACAAATTAGTATCAATAGTCCATAGCTCCAATAATTTTTAAATACGAATTTTTTCTAAAGAGATAGAAATATATAAAAAATTGAGGCGATTTAATTTAAAAAAAATGTCTACAAGTAATAGATGGCAAGAAATTGATCATTGCTGTGTGAATTCACGTATTATTTTAAATAATGAATCGGAATATGTATGTGCAAACTGTGGTATGGTGTATGCACCTCATTTGATCAATTCTGAACGAAGAGCTTATAATATATCCGAAATCAACTCAAGAAGAAGAACTGAACCTTTATGGCGCTCTTTTGGAAATCGCACAATTATTGGTCAATTTCCCTCTGATGCATCAGGAAGATCCCTGCATCCCCATAAAAGGGCATTATTTGCTCGATTAAGTAAAATTCAAGGGTCTTTAATAAATTCCTTAGAAAGAAATTATTGGGAAGCAAAACCAAAATTGGCAACATTGTGTAATCGTTTAGGTACTCCTGATTTTGTACAGGAAACTGCATGGAAAATATATCGACTTTGTGCAAGATTGAAATTAACTATGGGTCGATCTATTGAGGGTTTTATTGCAGCAAGCGTTTATGCCGCAATTAGAGTACATGAATATCCAAGATTGTTAGAAGAAATAGTTGAATATTCTATGTTACCTATGAGAAGTATTCATAAATCATTAGCTTTGG
>CAYPTZ010000025.1:0-7621 GCA_964413395.1 uncultured archaeon
CAAATGGACCATGGGCTAAGAATGTATATTTGTATGCAAGTACTAAATATTCAAAAATTTCTAAACATCTAGAGAATCATTTAAAAAAAAATCACATTGTTTTAATGAATCATGATTATAGTTCAAAAAATCAACTTCGAGTTCCCTTTTGGCAGAAAAAATATCCCTACCTTTTACATACACCTCAAAGTGCCATTAAATTACATAAAGATACAGGTGCTCCAATTCTTCCTTGTGTCAATTTACCCAATGGCACAATAAATAAAACTATTCTTAAATTTTTAGATAATACAAAATTATTAGAAATCTCAGAAAAATATCAATCAGGTGATCAAAAACAATTTCATGGAAGGATGTCTTTAGAATTAAATTCTTTAATAAATCCCTACATTTGTCAATATGCTCATGTGTGGGAAGAGATAACAGATTTTGCATCGATTCGTATAGCAGATAAATTAAGACTTCATCCTAATATCACAATAAAAGAATTTTTAATTCAACTACAAACTAAAATAAATAATATCATCAAAGGTAGCTACGAACCTGATCGAAAAGATGATATTATTCTAAATAACATTGATAAATATTTCATACAAGCGATATCGATGTTATATAATAAAGATACCTTATTCTGTCCTCATAAAACTAGAATTAATCTTTCAATGATGAATGGAATTTCAGAAATATATAAATTAATTGAAATAGGCATAAGCGAATTGAATAAAAGAGAAGAAATACAATCATCAGAAATGTTAAAAAGATTAAGAAATATCTTAAAAAATTAAAATAAAAGTTAGAAAAAACATTCCAGATAAAATAGCTGTAATGGGAAATGTGATTATCCAAGCTATTATCATTTTTTTTAAAGATTTCCAATTTACTTTTTCTCCTTTACTTAATCCACTTCCAACTATAGCAAAAATCAACACATGAGAACCCGAAATTGGTAACCCAATCAAAGTACAGAGGAAGATTATTATCCCATTTGAGCTTTCTATAGCCAATGCATCACTTGGACGTAAATCAATAAGTGATCCTCCAACATTTTTAATCACAGTTCTACCAACTAAAATAATACCTAAAGCAATCATTAGACCTGTTAATATTAATAATATTATTGCGTAACTTTGGGGTATTTGACTAGATTCTATTAGATAATAATATATTCCGATTGCATTCGCAGAATCATTACCTCCTCGACTTAATTGCGTGATAGATATAAATATTATTAAGAAATATTGAAATTTTTTTTCATTCTCTTCAATTTCTAAAAAGCCAATTTTTCCATCTTTTTTCCAACCTTTGGCTATTACTTTCTGAAGATGTCTTTGAACAATATAGGCTGTTAACAGTCCAAGGATTGGAGATATTACCCAACCCGCAGCAATTGTACCTAATTTTATCCAATCTAATGAATATAAAAAATCATTCCCTGGGATAAATGACCATATAAAGGCTACACCAATAACCGATCCAACGACAGAATGAGTCGTTGATATTGGTGCACCTGTTTTTGAGGCTATAATCAACCACAGACTAGTACCTAATAAAATAGATATCATCATCCATAATGAAAATTCACTCTTTAGTTTATCTCCAAATAAATTAGAACCAATATTTTTTCCAACTTGTTCAGAAAAAAAAATGCATCCTAAACATGCAAGAAAACCTGCCCAGATTACGGCCCAGTTTAAACTCAAAGTTCCACTTCCAACTATTGAACTCATTGTTTCGTCATTTGAGCCTATCCCAAAAGCAAGGCAAAGAGTTATGATAATTATTAGTATTATTATAAAATTCATATCATTCACTAGAACATATTTCCAATTTTTTAAATATTCAAAACGTTGAATATTTTGCAATTAATCCATATACAAAATCTGCAAAGTGTTCCATTCTATTGGAAACTTCAGCAAGGCAATCCATTAATTCTGCAAAAAAACGAAATTCATAATAAGGAGGTCTAATTAAATAGAGACTTTTAAAAAATTCAGATTTTCTTTCCCTTACTCCATGCCTAGTTTCATTTATTTTAATGCAAGTTTCTATTGCAGTATCAAAATCAAGGAAAAATTCAATAGTAATTTCTTTAGTCATTTTGCCCATGTCTGCAATTTTATCTGATATGGCCAAAATATGAGAAACTAATTCACGATCAAAATTTTCTGGAATATATATATCTAATGAATGAACAACTTTCTTTGCTTGGCCTACGATTCTATCCAAAGCGGTTACTATACGCATTCTGTCTGGTCTTGAAAAAACCATTGATTCAGAACCAAATATCCTTGATATAATTTCATCTCTTAGTGAATCTTGCATTTCTTCGATTTTGATAGTTTCTTTACAAAATTGTAAGGATTGTTCAAATTCATTACAGCAATACGATTTTAATGAGCTATTCATCGAATTCAAAGCTTTTTCAAGAAGTATTGCATCTTCAACAAACAATTCTTGTAATTTTCCCTGCTTTTCTATATTTTTCTTTTTGTAATTTGCAATTTTTCCCATAATATTTCATTCACTATCAATTTTTATTGATTGAAATAAGTCCCAGAAAAATATAAAGATAGTAATGCAAATTTTTAAATATATTTTGTTCTAAGGTTTTAGTCAAATTAGGGAGAAAAAATTTTCTTTTTTTCCATTGCATTATATAATCGTAATTTCGTCTTACAAAACGAACATTTTTCAAGATATGTTCCCATTCCGCATTCATTACACTGATTCTCAATTTTTTTTGAATCTGGAATTGTATCAAATAAAATTCCTTTTAATTTCTTTTGGAAACTATTAACTAAATTCATCATATTTCCCCTTCGAAATCCTTCAATTTCAAGAAGAGATGCTTTTATTTTCATCATTGGGGAATCTTCAGCATATTTACATTGAGTTCCAAGGTGTTTTACATTCGCATAATAAGAATACATAATTAATTCTTGTTCATATATATAAAAAAGAGGTTTTATTCTTGGAATTAGTCCAACAACATCAGTCATTGTGATAGGACCTGCTCTACTCATTAATTCCATATCTACATTGAAAAAATTTGAGATGAGTTGGGTCGCTTCATCAGTTAAATTATGACCTGTTGCCATCTTAGTAAATTGATTATCAAAAGCAAATTTATTTAAAAAATAGCGTTTAATTAATCCACAATATGAACATTCACCCCTAAATCTGCCTTTTTTTGATCTCCTTCTTCCTCTCTTCATTTTTTTTCCTAGATTGTGAATATCATCAATATCAAATCCTACGATTTCTTTGATATTCAATATATTAAAAGGAATATCAAGGTCTTCGCATAATTTTCTTGCAATTATCCCCGAATCTTTACTATAATTTTTGGGTGTTATCCCTACTTCAATATATAGAGCTTCTAAATGTACTTTATCTTTAAGTATCCGATTTAATATTGTTAATAATGTTTGTGAATCTTTTCCTCCACTTAAACCAACTAATATTTTTTCATGTGGATTGGAAAAATCAATTAACTTAAAATTTTTAATAGTTTTTAATACACGATCTTCAATATAGCTTTTAAAATGAGATTTGCATAAAGGAAGTTTTGAGTGAGGTATTATTGCTACTGCTGTGTTTTTACAATCTTTATAAAATTTGCACTGAGAAATCATGTAATTCAAGTTTGAATAAAATTTTATAGTCAAAAATATTTTTGGTTTTAAAAAAAAAGGGGATCGATTTTTTCTATTCTATAAACCTTTATTCCAGTAAAAGCTTTAATTTATATTAACCACTAAGTAGATGTGAATATATCCTGTGAAACAAGAACAATACGAGTCCTATTTTATAGCAAATCAGAAACGATGGGATGAACTAGTTAAGACCCATATACAGAGCAAATATTACAATTTAGATGGTTTCAAGCAAGGAAATACTTCGTTGCTTCCGATTGAATTAAATGAAATGGAAGATGTTAGGGGAAAAACGTTTCTTCATCTACAATGTCACTTTGGAATGGATTCTTTATCTTGGGCCAGAGATCATGGTGCTATTGTGACAGGTGTTGATTTTTCTGAAAAAGCAATCATTCAAGCAAGAAATTTAAGCAAAGAGTTGGAAATTCCTGCTGAATTTATTTTATCCAATATTTATGATCTAAAAAATGTAATAAATAAAAAATTTGATGTGGTTTATACTACATATGGAGTATTAGCTTGGTTACCCGATTTATCTGAATGGGCAAATATAATTTCTCATTTTTTAAAACCTAATGGATTTTTTTATATTGTAGAAAGCCATCCTTTCGGTGAAATGCTCGATGAAAGGTATTCGGATAGAGTTACTTTGGGATATCCATACGAAAGTCTGAAAAATCATCCATATCGTTGGGATCAAAATGGAACTTATGCAGATCCAGAGGGAAGCACAACAATTATCGAAAATAAGACAGAATATGGATGGTATCATTCAATGGCTAATATTATCAATTCTCTTGTAGATGCAGGTTTAAAAATCAACTTTTTACATGAATTTAAAAAGGGTTTTTTTAAATTTCATCCAAATATGGTTAAAACAGATGATGGATTATGGGTATTCAGTACTTTGAGGCCTCTAATTCCTTTAATGTTTTCATTAAAAGCTACAAAAAAATAGAAGAAAAATTAGTTATTAGTATAATTCGGTTTTCGTTTTTCTAAAAAGGCATTCATTCCTTCTTCTTGATCAGTTGTAGCGAAGCATTTTCCAAATAATTCATTTTCAATTTTAATTGCATTCTCAATATCTGTTTGCATTCCTTCATTAATTGCTATTTTTACATATTTTAGTGCAATTGGAGCCTTTTTTAATAACTCTTTACTAAATTCTATTGATTTATCTAATAAATCTTCTTTAGGAAACACATCATTAACTAATCCTATTTTTGCAGCTTCTATAGAATTAATAATTTTTCCAGAAAAGATTAATTCTTTTGCTTTTCCTACACCTACAATTCTTGGTAAACGTTGAGTTCCCCCGAATCCTGGAGTAATTCCTAAACCTACTTCTGGTTGTCCAAATTTTGCTTTTTCACTTGAAAATCTGATGTCACAACTCATAGCTAATTCCAATCCTCCTCCTAAAGCAAATCCATTTATTGCACCAATAACGGGTATTTCCAATACTTCTATTTTTCTGAACAATGCACTACCTTTTATTCCATAATTTTTACCTTCAACATACCCCATTGGTTTCATAGAACTAATATCTGCACCAGCCACAAATGATTTTCCTATTCCAGTGATTATTAATACTCGAATTTCTTTATCGTTTTTAATTTGATCAAGTATTTTATCTAATTCATCCATTAAATCAATGTTTAATGCATTTAATGCATCAGGACGATTAATTGTTAACGTTCCTATCATATTTTCTTTAGTAAATATCAAAAATTTATAATCCATTTTTTTCACCAATAAACAAAATCTAACTAGTTAAAAGGTATTATTAATACAATAAAAACTAATATATTCCTGATTTTACTCCTATTAAAGGATTAATCTTCAATTTGGACAACATCAAGTTCGACACATTTCATACTTATTCTAAATAATTGGGAAAAGGAAGGTGATGTACGAAAATTATCACTAGATATCAATTCTTTAATATATGTTCCTCCTTGAGTTTGGATTTTAAATAAAATGTGACAAGGATCGATATATTTGCCTTCAATGTTATAAATCTTTTTTTCTCTAGTTTTGTCAGTCCTTCTATGAACAACTCGAGTAGGAGTTCTTTGCTTTATTTTTTTTCCATTAAGGGTATTTTTTAAAAATTCTAGTTTGATTTTAAATTCTTCATTATTTATTGGCTCATCTAGATATACTAAAGCGTGATATTTTTTTTTTTTTTCCTCTGAATTTTTTTTGAGGGAAACAATAACCTGTTTCGAAGAAAAAGATAATTCTGAAACAAAAATTTCTTTTCCATGTTTGCTATTTATTCTAGAAGTTAATTCATTTAATTCTATATCTCTTTTTTTTGGCATTTTAATTTCAATAACGAAAGGTCTTCCAGTTCCTAAACATCTCACATCAAGATCTTCTCTACCTGCTCCATGAAGTATTGCTGATTTTCCATCTGATATTTTTATGATTTCAATTCCAATTAAATCTTCTACTGAACTATCAAATGTATCTCCGGTTCCTTTGCATTCATTACATAGCTCATCAGATTTTCTAATATATCCTCTTCCTCTACAATTGGAACAATGCCAATGAGTTTGAGGGAGATTTCTAACTAGTTTTTTATACTTTCCTGAGATATATAACGATTTTGGGTGAAAATTAACTTTGATTACTTCAGATTCTCGTAAATCAATCATAATATTTATATCAGGTTTTTCAAATTTTGTTGGTTTATCCCAAATAGATTGCAATTTTTTACCAATTACTCGATTTAGATTTGCTTTAAATGATTCTCCGTTTATTAATTTAAATTTAAATCTAAATTCATCTTCTTTATCAGCTAGTTTCTTATTCAAGTAGGTTCCAACTAAGAAATTTGAAAAATCATATACTTTACTCAATATTTCAATTTTTTTTACTAAAGAATCAATTGATTTTGTGAGTAATAAACCCTCACACATGTCACATTTTTCAGACTCCATAATATCATCTATTTTGTAATCAGTATCTGGATGGGCAATCTTCCATTTTTCCAATATTTTTTTTGCAATTTTGAAACTCGTCTGATTGGCTATTAGAATTAAAATATCAATTGGATCCTTATCTAGAAGGGTATATTTCTTATCAATAGAATTTTTTAACAGGATTTTATGGCATTCCATAGTTATACTCATTAAAAGTGCATTTGCTCTTTCTGAATTATTAGTAGCAGTGGCTAAAAAGGAGAATTGACGCCCCAAGCATTCATTACAAAGTTTAGTATATTCAAGTATCTCAATAACCTTATGAAATAAAAGTGGAGGTTGATCTGAAATCTCAACTTTTCGTTCTTCTTCCTTTGATTTGGAATTATGGGGTTTATTTTTCATTAATAATATATAATTTTTCATTTAGAAAAAAATTTATCATTTTTTTTACATAGTCCTATAATTTAAGTTAAAATATTATCAGACATATAAGATATTTAACGAGAAAAACACTGAGGAAATCCAATGGATAAATTTGAAAGAAAAAAACGACGTAAATTTGGTCAGCATTTTACTTCTACTGATATTTGTGAAGAATTTATATTACCTCACATAAAATCGTCACTTTCAGATTATATTTGGGTGGATTTATTCGCTGGAAATGGCAACTTAATATTGCCAATTTTAAAAATAGTAAGGGAAGAAGATAGGATTTCTTTTTTTAAAGACCATATATACTTATTTGATATTCAAGATCAGGTGATTGAAGAAGCAATAAAAAATGCCATAAATTATGGAATCCCACTTGAAATCGCAAAAAATAATATACAAGTTAGAGATTGTATTAAAAATTATCCGACTTTTTTAAAGAAAACCCCATTTCCGATATATCATATTACAAATCCTCCCTATTTATATTTAGGATACATCGTTAAACATCCTGAAACAAAGAAATATCTTCCATTATTTGAAAAAAAAAATAAAGGGTATCAAGATTTATATCAGTTGGCACTAATTAATGATTTT
>CAYPTZ010000025.1:7631-14649 GCA_964413395.1 uncultured archaeon
AAATTCTGTATCAAATAAAATTCGTGATGATTTTTTTCCTCATTATAATATCGAAAAATCTATCATATTTGAGCGAAAAATCTTCAAACATACAGGTACAAATGTGATGATAAATTTTTTTGTAAAAAAAAAAAAACCTGATAATAATCCAATTACTTTTTCAGGCACTAAAATTGATAAAAAACAACAACATTCAAAAATTTATTTTTTAGATCCTAAGTATCATTATAAAGCAGGAAATGAATTTGAAGAATTTTGTACTAATTTTCGATTGGCAAATTCATTAAAATTCACTTATTATTTAAAAAATGAAGATTTAATTGGCAATCAAGGTAAATTCCAGATTTCTGTAATTGATTCGAATAATTTCAATGGGAATGAATATAAAATTTTAAAAATATCAATCAATGAAAAATTATATAAGAAAATTACAGGAAATCCATTATGGATTAGAACTGTTGATACTGGAACGTTCAATGGCCGTGCTGGAATTTATGAAATTCATGATACTTTTTCAGTAAATGGTATATTAGTGACAAAAGCTACCTATAGAACTCATCCAATTCAACTTTTTTTTACTCCACAATTAAATAGAAAAGATCTAACTTTATTACTCAAGTATTTCAATATTATTTTGGAATTTTTAAGAGATAAATATGATAGTGAATTTTTAACTACCTACAAATATTCTAATGGACCGTATACTAGGAAATATCTTGGTTTATCTCAAGTTCGAAAATTGATCAATACTTTTCCAATAAAATTATTAAATATTAATGAAAAGAATAGATTTGAAGAAATTTTATTAGAAAATGAAGTTGAAGAATTAATTAGATTTTTAAAAACAATAAAAAAAAATGATAAAAATGCTCTCTGAAAATGAATTGGAAAGATATCAAAGACAAATTCTTCTTATTGGAGAAGATGGTCAAAATATTCTTAAAAATAAATCAGTTCTCCAAGTTGGTGCTGGTGGTTTAGGATGTCCCTTGGCACTTTATTTAGTAGCTGCAGGAATTGGAAAACTTGTGATTTTTGAAAATGACAAAATTTCTCTCTCAAATTTAGGAAGACAAATATTATATTCTACAAATGAGATAGGTTTATCAAAAATTCAAATTCTAAAAAAGAAATTGAATCAATTAAACCCTAATGTCGAAATAATAATTGAAGAAAAATGGTTTTCTCAAGAAAATTCTATAAATTATTTAAAAGAATCGAAAATAGATTACATAGTTGATGCATCTGATAATTTTGAAACAAAATTTCTTGTTAATGATATTGGGATTAAATATAATATCCCATTTACTATTGCAGGAATTCAAGGTTTTGAAGGTCAATTAATTTCAGTTATACCACATGAATCAACATGCTATAGGTGTATTTTTGGAGATATTCCAAATTATCCCAATAAGGGACCTATCCCCGTTATAAATTCAACTTGTGGAGTGGTGGGCTCTCTTCTAGCAAATGAAGTACTAAAAAGTATTTTAAATCGAGGGAAACGAATTTTAAATCAATTATTAATAGTTGAACTTGAAAATGGAGATTTCTCAAAAATCCCAATAAAAATTAATCCGAAATGTAAATGCCAATTAAATTAACTGGCTTTTATTTTACTGCAAATATTAAAAAGTTTGGTATTTCAATAGATTCGTAATATTCTATCTCTTTTATTAATTTTTTTGACATTTTTGAGATTTCTTTCTTTAGATTATTATTCTTAATATTTTGAATAATATTTGATAATTGACTGTGAAATAAAGGTATTAATTCTGTTTTATGTTGGATATTAAAACCTTTTTCAATCTCAATTTCTCTAAATCCAATCATCTTTAGCATTTCATTCAATATTTGGGGATCAATTTCATTATAAGCACGATTTAAAGAAGATATTAATGCAATTTTTATTATTTTCCATTTATTTGCCCATAACTTTTGATATTGATTTTCTGGAGAAAAAATCGGATATTCTTCTTCAATTAATAATATACCTCCACTTTTTAATGTATCAAAAAATTTTTTTAAAGCAATCACTGCTTTTCCAGAATGAGAATTTATTGCACATAAAGTATAATTGCATATTATTATATCAATCGAATTTTTTTCAATTCCTTCCAATATTGTTGCATCAGATTGAATAAATTGTACTCTAGATATTAATGTAGGGTAATCTTTCATAAATTCAGAGAAATTTGTATATATGTCCGTAATATCTGTCGTAATTAGCGTAGAATTAGGATATTTGTGCATTAATTCAAGTATTTCTAAGGTTGTTCCGCCATTTCCAGTTCCAATCTCTAAAATTTTTTTTCCCCTAAGATCAATTTCTTGAATACTATGCATTTTTGTAATCAATCCTTATTTTTCTCTACTGATTTTTTTGTTTCTTTAATCAATATATTTTGAATATTTCTCTCATTAATTTCTATTTCAGTTTCAGGATCTATATCTTCAGGATAAATTTCCTTTATTTTTTCTAAATCAATAAAATTATTACCATTTTCTTCTGGATCCACCTCAATATAAAATGCACCTTTATAATCGCATTCATTACAGACATAATATTCTGTGTTTGTCCAATTCCCTGAATTTGTCCTAAAAATGGATTCTTTCTTACATTTTGGGCATATTTTTATAGAATTATTCGAACCCTTTTTTTTTATACTCTTAAAAAATTCTTTCCAAAAACGAAATTTCATAATTAGATTTTAATTTCATCAAATTTCTTTTTTATTAAATTACAAAATTTTTCTCAAATTCTTTCCTAGAAGAGTTAAGTTTTTACCAAACATTGACTGTAATCCAATTAGTATATACTTGAGTACTTTATTAATTCAATAAACATCATACAAAATGATATAAAATGGGATTGTCAACTAATGAACTTTTAATAAAAATCAATGATAATGATAAAAAGGCCAGATTATTAGCTATTAAAAGACTTGGAATGATTTATGATGATGATGATATCATCGATCCTCTATTAAAATTATTATTGGATGGAGATTCCAGAGTTCGTGAGGCTTCAATATTATCTCTTAGTGTACAATCTGCTACGCCAAAAATTATTAATCCTATTATTAATGCCTTAAATGATGAAGTAATAGAAGTTCAATTAGCTGCTATTAAAGCGTTATCTGAGTTCAGATCTATTTCAGCAACAAAACCTTTAATTAAAATATTATCCGATCCAGAAGATGAAGTCAGATCTGCTGCAGTTATTGCTCTCGGCTTAATTGAAGATAAAAATAGTCTATTTCCACTAATTGACTGTTTAGAAGATCAAAATCCTCAGGTAAGAATAAATGCGCTTATTGCTCTTTCTCAAATTGGAGATCCACGGGCTATTGATCCAATAGTTGAAATTGTTCAAAATGAAGAAGATGACATAGTCAAACAAATGGCAATTCTATCTTTAGGTCCCCTTGGGCAAGGAGACTCTCGAATAATAGAACCTTTAAAAAAAGTATTAAATTCTAGTAAAGCAAAACATCGCCAATATGCAGTGGTGTCTTTAGGACAAACTAAACGGCCCGAAATAATCGAACCCTTGCTAAAAGTCATGAATGATGCTAATCCTTATGTGAGAAGGGCTTGTGCTTCAGCATTAAGTGATATAAAGGATCCTGCTACTGTGAAAGAATTTATCAATCGATTATCAGATGATCATGCAGAAATTCGAGAAACATCTGCTCGTGCTTTAGGAAAATTAGGAGATAATAGCGCTATAGAACCTTTGCTAGAAAAAGTGGATGATGAATCTGCTGATGTTAGAGAAAGTGTTGTAAATGCTTTAGGTGAATTAAAAGATTCATCAGCAACAAAATCATTAGTTGGATTATTTAAAAAAGAAAAAAATGTATCAGTAACAATTGCACTGATTAATGCACTAGGTAAAATTGAAGGAAATTCTGAGGTTTCTACAAAATTTCTCTTACCAAATATTGCAATTAGACCTCTTAATAAGGCAATATCACACACAGATCTTACGGTTCGTTCAGCAGCTGCTGAATCTATTGCAAAAATATCTTTAAATTGCAAGAAATATCTAAAAGCTAAAAAATTTTACCAGAAAGCTAGTGAAGAATCATTAACTTGGGAATTTAAGCAGTCATTTTATCTGGCTTCCTCAATTGGATGTGGAATAATAGATAATATATCAAAAAAAAAATATTTTGACACAAATAAAGAATTTGAAATAATTTATGATAATTTAAGTACTGCATCAAAAATGGTTGGAAATCAAACTTTTATTTCTAAAAATTATTGGAAAATATTAGAAATTTACAATAGTCTTTTTAAAACTCAGAATAAAAGTCAATTTATCCAGAAATTCCGAGATTTGGGTTTAAAAATTTTATTACTTGCTAAAAAATTACCAGAAGAAAAACGTGATTTACTAAATGAGCCACAAGATCGATTAAATGAAAAATTCCAAATTATTGATAAACGAGGACTTCCTTTAATTGAATCTATTGAAGAAATGGAAAAATTAAAGAGCGATATATTTGATATCGGAAATAAAATAATGCAAATTGAGCCTCTTGAATTAAGAATGGATGATGAACAAGAAAGAACTCTTGATCTTATCGAAGATTTATCTATTACTGATTCTGATACTGAAATTACTCCCGAAAATGAATATCTTCGCGAAGAAGAAAAAATTATCAGTAGGAATTTAACTCGTCAAGAAAATAAAAAATTTATATTTGAACAAATTGATCTTGAAGCAGATCTTAAGATTTATGAAGGAAAAAATGTCGCTATTGGACTGGTTCAATTTTTACATGGCGCACGTAGAGCAAATTTAGTAGAACAAGATAGAGATCTTTGGGAAAGATACGTAAGTCGGTATTATGATGATGAAATTTTCCATAAAACAAGAATTTTAAAATATACTCTTGAATCTATTCAAATGCGTGCAAAACCTAAAATTATTGGATATTTAGACGATGCCATTTATGAAAATTCTAAAATGATAATTTTCCCTGAAACTTCTATGCCTGAAAGTTATCTTTCTAAACTCCAAGAATTTGCAGATAGATTTAATATTTTTATAATTGCTGGAGTCGAAATTTTATCTATCAAAGGAAAATATTACAATAGAGCATATATCATTACACCTTTTGCTCAATCAATGGAATTTCAAGAAAAAAATTATCGTACAATTATTCCCTCTTCTGAATTACATAGATCAGAATGGATTGAAAATATTGAACCAACTTATCCTCCAATATTAAGAATCTTTAATTCACCATTTGGAAAATTTATAATTTTGATAGGTCAAGACATAGTAGAGTTATCACAATATATTCCTTTTATTTCAAGAGAAAAAATCCTTGATTTTGTCCTTTTATTAAATAATGGAATAGAAAATGAACAATCTGCTGAAAAACACCAAAACCTTGCAAACGAAATAAGCAAACCTGTAATATTAATTAATACTGGTCAATTTGGAGGAACTCATGTATATGAACCAGGCGATATACTTACAAAGACTATACTAAAAAATGAATATTCAGAAGGTATATTCAATTGGAATTTTTACATCACTGAAAAAGAAACAAAAAAAGAAAATTAACTTTAATTTTTAGTCTTATTTTAGAAAAAAGGCTACCTTTTCTTATTTTTAAATTATAGCATATTTTCAAATTGAAATAATTTTTAATATTTATTTAGATAATTTAAATAATTGGGTGAACTAATGGAAAGTTCGAAATCTAACACTTTTCCTTCTCTTGAAGAATTGAAATTTAAAAGGAAAAATCTCCCATTAAAACCTGGAGTCTATTTATTCAAAGATATAGAAGGAAATATAATCTATATTGGAAAAGCTAAATTTTTACAAAAACGTGTGAATTCATATTGGAAAACACGTAGCAAGAGTGAAGATCCAATATATTCGAAAAAAACTGAAAGATTAGTTAAAAACATTAGAGATCTTGATATTTTCATTGTTGAGAATGAAATGGAAGCCCTCTTGCTTGAAAATGAATTAATAAAAAAGCACCAACCAATTTTTAATGTTTTATTGAAGGATGATAAATCATATCCTTGGGTTTTGATAACAAAAGAAAAATTCCCTCGAATAAGAATTGTCCGGAGCCCAGAAAGATTTGGTTTTCATAACAGATATCTTGGACCTTTTGTAGAATCTGGAGATTTAAAAAGAACCCTTATATATATACGAAAAATATTTCCATTCTGCACATGTAAAAAAAAAACTACAAGAAATAAACGAACTAGGCCTTGTATATATTACCAAATTAAATTGTGTCCTGGACCGTGTATGGGATATATTGATGAAAAAGAATATAATGACAATATTCAAAATATAGAATATTTATTATTAGGTGAAATTGCACCTATTCAGAAATTAATGAAAGAAAACATGATGAAATTATCTCAAGACCAAAAATATGAAGAAGCTTTAATATGGCGAGATAGGTTGGAAGATTTGAATCAATTTACTATTGAACAGTCAATCTTTAATTATAATTTTGAAGAATCCAAAGGTATCTTAGATGAAAAACCAAATCAAGGTTTAAAGAACAATGAAATTGAAAATGATGAAGAAAGTAAGAAAAAAAATCTAGAAAATTTAAAAAAAATTGATATAATTGCAGGTCATTACTCAGAAAGGAGAGCTGGAATTGTAATTATTCATGTAAGATCTGGTAGAGTTCTAGGAAAAACACCTTATATTATTGATATTCAAGAAAAATATACCGCAGAAGCAGAATTCCGAAAAAGCATTATAAAACAACACTATTTGAAAGAGAACATTCCTTTACCTGATGAAATTGTATTAGAATATCCTCTACCAAAAGGTACTGAACAAGGATTATTAGAATATTTAAATAATTCTGATAAACGTCAGATCACTTTTATAAGACCTTCAGAATCAAATAAAACTGCTGGTTTAGTAAGAATAGCGAAAAAAAATATCCAATTATTGATTAAACAAAAAGATGAATATGAAAAACATATTGAATTTCAGGATGATATAAAAACA
>CAYPTZ010000026.1:0-9317 GCA_964413395.1 uncultured archaeon
CAATAATCCTGAAAGTAATATCCCATCTAATTCTGGAACTTGGAAAAAATTATGATAAAATAAAAATTTAGAAGATTCTTTCTCTATAATCCATAGATGTTGCAATAATTCATTCGGTTTTCTAATCTCAGCATCATAAGGAGATATGCTAAAACTGTCAAAAGCTTCTTTTTTTGATAATTTTAAACCTATTTTTGTGTTTCCGATATCTCCCATTATTCTATGATCAATTGAGAATTATGATATAAAAACCTATAATATCAAAAAGATTCTAACATTATTTACAATTTGAATTTAAAAGATATTCTATCATACTGAAGAAAAATTGATATAGATTTGATTTTTAAATAAGTTATCAAAATATTTCAAAAAAAGATTGAATGTCAATCAATCGTATTAACCAACGATTTTACGTTCAGACTTACTAATGTTAATTGGATTATTTTCTATTTAAAAAAATTAACATATTATATTGATAAAATTAAATAGTAATTGTATTAAATATTTGACGTTAAATCATAATAGGGATGAATAATATGGACAATTCCAATGAAAGTTCTGAAACACAAAAAAAAAAAGACCCAATTAATATGGAATTAAAAAAATATCATGATATTTTAATCCAAAAAGCGGATTCTGAAGTGTTATATGAATTAGAAAAAATTATTGGGGAAGAAATACCTGCAATTCCAAAATTAAAGCGTAATTCATTTGGATTTGAAGTAGTAAATAAACAATTAATTAAACTTTCCTTAAATAAAAAAGGTTTAAGAAAATTACCCGATATTTTTAAAAATTTAACATCTTTGGTAGAACTAGAATTAAACGGCAATATTTTGGATGATTTACCTAATTCTCTCTCAAAAATTCCATCACTTCAAATAATCAATCTTGAATCTAATAAATTAAAGGCATTTCCTAAAATACTTACAAGTATTAAAAATTTAAATAAATTGAGTTTAGCAAACAATCAGATTTCAAATATACCGAAAAATATTGATCAATTATCAAAATTGAAGGAATTAGAATTACAGGGAAATCAATTAACAACATTACCTGAATCGATTGGAGATTTATTGGATTTAAATTCGTTGAATTTAAAAAGCAATCGAATAATTTCACTCCCTAAAACAATAGGTAAACTTAGATCATTAAGGAAGCTATATATACATTATAATGAACTTAAATCTCTTCCTGAATCGATAGGTGATTTAATCTCATTAGAAAATATCTGGATGGAAAATAATCAACTCACAGCAATTCCTGATTCCATAGGAAATCTTCAAAATATTCAAGAAATTAATTTAGAATACAATAAAATAAAAGAATTACCAGATAATTTTTGTAATTTAATTTCATTAAAAGAATTTTCAATCCATGAAAATGAACTTGTTACCTTGCCAAAAAAAATTGGAAATTTGAAAAATTTAGAAATTTTATGGCTTGAAGATAATAATATGGAACAAATCCCTGATTCTATCGGAGATCTACAAGCACTTCAAGAAATATCTTTACAGAATAATAATTTAGCTTCATTACCAGATTCTATTGGAAATCTTAAAAGTTTATCAGAAGCATCCCTGTTTAATAATGATTTGACTTCTCTCCCAGATTCAATAGGAAACTTAAAAAACTTAAAAGAGTTATCTCTTCAGAAAAATAAAATAGCAGTTCTCCCAGATTCTATTGGAAATCTTATTTCTTTAAATTATTTACATGTATATGATAATTTACTATCAAGTGTCCCAGTTTCACTTGGAAATATATCTAATTTACAAAAAATAGACATTGAAAATAATTTTTTAACTGATGAGTCAAAAGAATTTTTAAATACTTTAAAAAGTCGAGGCTGCGAAATTCGTTTCTAATTTTTTCTATTCTTTTCATATCTACGATTTATTATAATCTAATAAAAATCCAAATAAATTTTGAACATTTTTAATTAAAATGGTTATTTTCTCAAAAAAAAAAGAGATATTCATAGAGAAAAAATATAGGAAACATTCGTAAAAAAATATTCGAATACGAAGCTTTTTATAAGCGAATTAATAATACTATCTTAGAATTCGATAATATTATATTCGAAATCGAATGTTTAAAAATGGTTATAAAAAATGTTTCCAAAAAAAACTGTAGATCTAATCATACTTTCAATACTTAACGATAACCCTGATGGTAGTTCAGGTTATTCTTTAGTGATGAAGATGAAAAAGATATTTTCAATGGCCAAAATATCACCTGGAACTATCTATCCAAAGCTAAAGAAACTAACTGATTTAGGAGATATATTGGAAGAAAACAAATTATATAAAATTTCTTCTCAGGGAAAACAGAGATTACAGGAAACTACACCAAAAATAATTGATGATACATTAGAATTTATGCCAAAATTATATAAATTTCTAATGAATAAATTGCCCTTTGAATTAAGAATGGATTATTTTTCGGATATCCCTTCATGTTTTAATTTTGCAACTGTAAATGATAAAGATGAAACATTATTTTCTGATGAATCTGTATGTTCATCAAATATTTCAAATTCGTTGCGAAATCTGAAAATCTTCAGGGTAAAATTGCTTAGTTCACGAGAAAAAACAAAAAAAAGAATGGAAGCGAGATTAAATTCAATAGATAGCAAGCTAAAGGAAATTGATAAAAAAATCGAGGAGTGTCTTCAAGAAAAAAAAACATGGAAAAAAATCCCAATAGAAGAGGTTGACTAAAATAAAAGCAAAAAAAAAACCAACTACAGTCTAAGAATCATTTTGAAAGGAAGAAATATAAAATAATGATTATTCTACTTCAAAAATAACACCTAAACACATAAAAACAACGTATTAACAACACCTAGTCATAAAATAGAAAGAATATTCAGGAGATGATAAAAAAAATAATTAATTATTTGCTTTTTTTTTAAAAACAAGAAGGAGATGAAAACGAATAGCAGAAACCATACCAATTGAACAACTCCAAACCGTTTCATGGGAATCAATATATGATCAACAAATTCTCATGCCAAGAGATTTATTGGAAATAAATATTCTAAATCCAAATGAACAATCAGTAAAAGACCAAGCAAGAACAAGATTAGGAATAACCAATCAAAAAGAATGGAAATATTTCGATCAAAACAATGAAACACAAGAAAAAATGAAAAAAAGATATCCATTCTTGTATTAATTTTTTTTAATATCAATTTAACAAAACTATAGGAGAAAACTAAATAAACATGCACAATTTTCAAGGTTGTTGTGGCCCAGACATTCGTAACATTCCACGATTTGGTGCTAATATTATGGGATATATGCCATACGACTTAGAAGAAGATGAAAAGACATATTATGTCACAATGCCATTACCTGGATATGATGTAAAAGATATTCAAGTCTCAGTGAAAGGTAATACGATATTGATTGAAGCGGAAAAGGAAGAGAACGAGAAATCAGATACAGAAATGAAAAAACGGAAAAAAATAATGAATATGGGAGGATTAATTTGGAATCGCCCTATCGAAGTAAAAATTCCTGTTCAAGATGAAATTGACCCAGATAAAGTGAAAGCCAAACTTAAAAAAGGATTACTTGAAGTCAAGTTCACCAAGATACCAGGCACATCTATAAAAATTGATGAAGAATAATCTAAAAGAGAATTTTTCTTTTTTTTTTACATTACATACCTTACAGCATAATAAAAATGAAATTTCTAAGAAAAAAATTGAGAAATATGTCAAATAATACTTTTCTATCAATAGACAATGATTTTCATAATGAAAATGAAACCTCATTTATGAAACAAATAAAGACTGAATTCTTATTATATTTAGAAAAGATTTTTGAAGATATTTTAACACAAAAAATTGAAGTTCAAAAATGATTATCTAACATTTTAAACCATATACATTCATCATTTAAATTAAATATAAGATGAAAAAGAAGTTACTAGTTGATCAATTTCCAATAAGCTAGTATTAATTTATTGATTCAAAAATGAAAAAAAGGAAGCAATTAATCTAATATTTAAGGGTGAATAAGATTTCATTTATGCCAAAACCAGAATTACTTGCACCATTAAATAATTGGAAATCAATTTCAAAAGATACGATGCTTCTTGAAAATGCTGATGCATTCTATTTTGGATTGAACACTAATTTTTCAATGAGGCAAAGGGCAGATAATTTTTCCCCAGATGATTTAAAAAAACTTTTTTCAATACTTCATAAATCTAACAAGAAATGTTACCTAACTACAAACATCCTAATATATAACACTGAATTATTAGAATTACATCAATCAATTCAAATGGCTAAAGATGTAGGGGTAGATGCAATAATCTGTCACGATCTTTCCACAATTTTAATTGCCAAGCAAATTGGCATCCCTTTTCATATTTCCACACAAGCCAACATTTCAAATAAAATTGCAGCTAAATTTTATGAATCTTTAGGGGCAGAAAGAATTATTCTCGCTCGGGAACTTGATTTGGAAGACATAAAAGAAATTGTAAAGGAAGTCTCAATTCCTGTGGAATGTTTTGTCCATGGAGCAATGTGTACGGCAATAAGCGGTAGATGTTATCTATCATCAGAACTAATGGATCATAATATAGAATATTCAGCAAATAGAGGAAAATGTGTACAACCTTGTCGCCGAATGTATACTTTTCAAGGAGAAGAGGGAGAAATTGTAAAATATGAGAAATTTTCTGGAATGTTTTTTAATGCAAAAGATCTTTGTATGATTGAATATGTTCCAAAATTAATTGAAGCTGGTATTAAAAGCTTTAAAATAGAAGGAAGAATGCGAGATCCAATATATGGATCTGAGGTCATATCATGTTATCGTGAAGCTATTGATAGTTATTATGATAATTCCTTTTCAAAAACTAAGTTAAACCAATGGAAAAAACGATTAACACGAGTATTTAATCGAGGATTTCATACAGGTTTTTATTTTACTCGTCCAAATATTGATAATATTGAAAAGAAAATACGTGGAAATGTATCTCAATGGAAAAAACAACAAATTGGAAAAGTAATTAACTACTATACTAAGGCAAAAGCAGTAGAAATAGAATTATATAATGATTATCTTCATGAAGGTCAAGAAATTTTTTTTGAAAACAAAAAAGATTATTTCCATCGTGAAATAATAACATCTTTACAAATTGATGGTAATTTAGTTGAAGAAACTCCAAATATTCACAAAAATAATCATTTAATCGTTGGAATTAAAGTATCGGACAAAATACCTATCAATGCAAATATTTATATTTTAAAAAAAAAAGTAAAAAAATAAATATTTTTATTGTGAAATAATATTTGATAATTAAAAATCATTAAAGCTATATTAAAAATGTCTATTATGAAATGATTTCATAACTCATTATAATTTTTTCAGTATTTTCTTTTTCATCTTCAATTTCCTGGTTATTAAAACAATTTATATAATAATTCAAATCATCTTGCATAAGATATATGATATATGTCATAGATACAAAATTGATATTCAATTAAAAATAAAAAGATCGAGTAAATTTGAATAAATAATGCAATAATGAAAAGAATAAAGATATAAAAAATTAGTATTTTGTTTTTACTTCTTTAGTCACAAAACAAGTTTCCTTGATAAAGACTCCAGGAATTTTTGAAATTTGATCTTCTATTAAAGGATCTAAATGTTCCAGCGAAGGTAATTCAACTCTGACAAATACACCACAATCACCACTTAATCTCCAAATATCTGTAATTTCGTTAATATTCATCAATTCCTTAGTAATGGTTTTAATTTGATTTAAATCTGATTGAATCTTAATAGTTGCTTTAGTTGGATTATTTAGCATTTTATCATCCAAAATGATGGTAAATTTCTTAATTATTTTATCATCAATCATACGATTTACTCTCCTTCTTACAGTAGCTTCTGTTTTTCCAATTTGATTGGCAATATCACGGTATGAAGTTCGAGCATCAGATTTTAACAGAATAATAATATTTCGATCAATCAAATCTAGATGAGGATTTTCTGAATGTTTATCATTGTTATTGTAATTTAATTGCATATAAATCAACCATTATGTATATAAAAATTAACGACTATTATAATTAATTGATGATTATCTATAAAATTTTATCGTTTTGATCATCACAAGTAATTTTTTAAGTATTATATTTAGATAAAACACTTTTTTTTTTTTAAATACACCACTTTTCACCGAAGTTTTATTAGAGAAAAATTAAATTTAATTTTTGGTTTTTTTTTAATCTAACTAATATAAAATAATAAAATTCAAAATTCATTAATGATTGTTACAAGTAATGTTAAATCGAAATCCTTTTCCAACCCCAGGTGAATTAGTAGTTTGTAAAGTAACAAGTGTTCAGCGAGGTTATGTCTATGTAACTTGTGAAGATTATACAGGATTACCTCATGAACAAAGAGCTCAAGGGATGATACATATTAGTGAGCTTTCAAATCGTTGGGTTAAAAATGTTAATAATATTATCTCTGAAGGACAACGTGTGGTGTTATCTTGTCTTAGAGTAAATGAAGATCGTGGATATCTTGATCTTAGTTTGAGAAGAGTCAATAAAGTACAAAAAATAAATATAATGAATGCATGGCGTTATGAAACCAAATTAGAGGGATTATTGAAATTTTTTGCAGAACAAAATAAAATTGACATGGAAGATTTATTCCAAACAACAATTTGGCCTTTAATGGATAAATTTGGAGATTTACATTCAGCATTTGAAGAAATTAAAGAAGAAGGGTTTGAAGATTTAGAAAAAGTCGATAATTTAAATATTTCAGATGATATTAAACAAAAACTATACCAATTAATATTAGATAACGTTACAATTTCTAAAATCAATTTAGTAGTAGAATTTGATATTCGATCCCAATCTGGAAATGGAATAGTACTAATAAAAGAAGCTTTTGATGCAACAACCAGACTTCGTAAACAAAAAGGTATGACAACTTCATTTGCTTATATAGGAGCTCCAATATATCGATTTGAAATAGAAGCAAAAGATTATCCTGAAGCAGAGAAACATTTAGTAAAAGTCACAGAAAAAATTAAATCAATAATTGGATCGAATGGTTTAGTAGAATTAAATCGAGAAGAATTATCAAATAAGCAATAAACTTTAAGAAGGAATAAGCGATGCCAACTCATTTAAAACGATGTATAAAATGTAAGCAATATACTATTACTGAAGATCTTTGCGCAAATTGTGGAACCAATTTAGAAAATGTCTATCCTCCTCGCTTCAGTTTACAAGATAAATATCAGAATTATCGTATTGAATATTTTCGAGAAAAAATGTTAAAAAAATTTCCAGATTTAAATCAATCCCAAACTTAAAAATTTATTAAAGTTGCCATCGCTTCTTCAATTAAAATTTCTGCATTTTTCCTTGGCATATAGCTTATATCTTCACTAATAAAAGGACCATAAATCTTCATATCTTCAGCTACCAAAGGATTTATAGTCTGATTAATTCTTATTGATACATAATCAATATTTTTAGAATTCTTATGGCCATTTTTAGTAATATTATTATTATCTTCATCTACCGAAGAAGTTTTATTATTTAAAGAAATAGATTTTTCAAATTCTACTTTTTTAATAGGTTTATGATTTTGAACAGAAAAATTATCAATGGATTGTTCTTCTTCATCAATTAAGCTTTCATCATAAATTTCATCAATATCATCTCGATTAGCTAAAATTGACTCCTGATTAATGTCTTTCTTTATTGATTTATTATCATCATTAAAAATTTTAATTTTTTTTAGAGGTTGAATTGAAATATCATTTAGTATAATACTTTTTGAATTTTGATACCCTCGAAAGGATCTATGTAAACCTCGATAAAATTCAATTTCATCTTTTAGTAATAATTTTTCATCAATTTTTTTTAACATTTGGGAGCTTTTGAATATGATTTCTTCTCTAATCTTAAAAATGTCATTAAGCATGTAATTGATATTCATTAAAGTCTTATAGAATACATCTTTACTCGGTTTATTTTTGGCATTTTGATGTTGTTGTTTTATTGATATAACTAAATCTCGAATTTTTTGAATAAAATCTTGGTGATCTGGAATTGTTAATAACTTCATTCGAGTATAGGTCTGTTTCCAAAATTTATGTAATTTTATATAGATTTGTTCATGAGTGTGAGAATTCATAAGTATATCCTTTCAATTTTTTAAATTCATTCAGATGAAAAATATTAAAAGTTCATAAAATATTTTTAATTATTCGATTTAAATCTCTATACCTTTTTTTATTTTTTTATTAAGAGACAAACATCTTTACATAGTAAAAATAAAGCAGCATTTAAAGGAATAGAAATCTTTTCTCCATATTTATATGGCCCATAATTTTCATTGCCAATTCTAATTTTAGGGCATATTGGAGAGGTTATCTGCAAATTTAATAAATTTTGAGAGCTATTAGGAAAAGCAAGAGCATCATTTAATGGATCGAAATCTTTTAAATTTTCATAATCAACTGTCATTACTTTGAATCCCGCTTTTCCGTGTAATGACCCATTGAGTCGTATTAATCGATGTAAATCTATACTCACAACTACATCAATATCTGCTTTAATACGATCTCTTAAAATATTATATATTTTTTGCCATGTGGTAATACCAAAGCCAGGAACATCCCATCTTCGATTTTTTTTTTCAATGGTAGTGATTAAATCAAGCCTTTTTGAAATTAATTTATTTAAAAGAGTTGAATTTAAAGGAGGCCCATATATTGGATGTTTAAAACATTTAGCAATATTTTCTTCTCCACTTTTTAGTACTTTATGAAATTCTTGAGTAATTTTTTGACGCCATCCTGGTTGATCTAAAGAAAATCCATACATAATATTCTGCTTTTTTCCAAAATCCCATTTCTTAAAATCAAATCCTATTCCAGTAACGTAGTCTGCTATTTCTCTTCTTGCATCTTGATCTAAATGAAGCCACGATTCTTCTCTTAAATGGATATGATATCCTCTGTGTCCAGAAAAATTTAAATTGATATCTTCTAAGGGAACAGCAAATTCCTTAATTAAAAAATTATCCACCAAATTATGAACTTGTTTTTTAGAAACATCTAAACATTCATCGCATAACCAAATAATTTTATCAAATTTAGTATGAGAACATTTTGAACATTTTTCAGGTTTTTCTCCCTTATTTTGATGCCCACAGTTTTTACAAATTGTATAATTATGTTCATTTCTGCAATTAGTTGGGATATGATCTGCATCAATATCAAAAACAAGATCTGCGCCTAACCATACTTTATTT
>CAYPTZ010000026.1:9327-14511 GCA_964413395.1 uncultured archaeon
GCATCAATATCAGTAACAAAATCACATCCGAGGAATTGTTTATCTTCCATTTTATTGTTTCCAGGAAAATTATAATATGTTGCTGAATGGTAACTATGACGAGGGCCATGAGAAATTAAATATTGAATTAAATAATTGAGATTTGGATAAGATAAATGGCGCATCATTCCAGGCTTATCCCAACGAAGAAAAGCAAATTCTCTTTGAGTTTGACTATGAATTTCTGGAAAATTCTTTGCATTTGCTTGATAATAAGCGCTGAAAAGTTTTTTTAAATAAGTTTGAGTAATATTCATTTGATTTTTCTCCCAAATTAATAATTTAAGAATCTTTCACCATTTCTTGGTCAAATGCATTTTCCATTACAGCAATTTGAGATCTATGAATGCGGTTTAAAATCACTTTTTTCCAAAAAATATAATCTTTTGCTGGATTTTGAATATTACTAATTTCCCCATTCCTTCGTTTTGCACCATTTACACATAGTTTATCACCTAAATCAGGATGAGTTGCAGCGCATAAATGAAAAGATTTAAGTTTTGCACAATTAAACATACTATACTTCTTCCCTTTTCCACCCGAACCTGCGGCAAATTCTACTTGGTAACGCGCAATAGCCTCATCAAAATCAGGAGAAGTTCGAAAAATGTCGACTGTTTCTTCAATAGTATGATTTGTATTAAGAAAATAGAAACAAATAGCAAGTCTTTCATTATGAGATAAATTTTCACCATGAGCTGCCCGAAATAGTATCATCTTGATACAAGGAGCAAATAATTCTGAATTAATTTTTTCATTATCAGATAAAAAGGAAGAATTAAAACGATTGGTATTGATTTTAACCAATTCTTCAACATTTTCAAGAATTTCTTTAATATCTGTGATTTTTTCCAAAGATTTAGATAATTCATCATCCATCTGTGAAAAATCAGGTTTAACTTTTTCTCTTATAAATTCACGTAATAGCATAACAATGTCAGGTCGTATCAAGTAGACTTCTCCATTTATTAGATGGTGATTTATAAGTTTCCATGTTGGATCATTTAATTTAGCTGCAATTTTCAAATAGGAAGGGAAGTCCATTTTATAAGGAAATTGAATATTTTCTATAAAATCTTTCCCAACCATGCAATTTATCCCCATATTTTCACAAAATTGCTGTATTAAACGATCAGGATATTTTCTTCTTGATTCGGGTTGGGTCAACCGATTTTTACAATGTTTTGCATAAGTATTGCATAAAGAATTTGTAAGAATTCTGTTTCCAAGCATGCTAATTATAATTTGTAACACATGGTACATTGCCAAGTTAACAATATCATTGGTAGGGGTAGTAAATTTCTCATTGGAATTAGCAACATTTTCAAAAAAAATTATAATTCTCTTTTTTAATTGTGGAAATTCTTGAAATAATTTTTTTACAAATTCAACGATTGAAAGAGATTCAATCTCATCTGGCAAAATTCCAATCATGTTAAAAAGAACATCACCACTTCCTTTCAGCCATGGAAATGTAAAATAATATTTTTCAGAAAAAGAATTCATCATGATATCCTACTATTATTTGCATTTATTGAAATAAATTTAAAATTTTTATTAAAATAGTTTGAGTATTAAAGATTTTTATGTAATATTAGTAGGACTAAAAGATAAAAAAAAGTTCATACATAGTTATAATAATTAATTAATAATTTTTTTAAATATTACATCGAAACATTAGCTGGTTTCCAATAATATATCATTGAATGTATTATACACCTTATTATATCGTTTACTTTCAATCATTTCGTATAAATTTAATTTTGGGACTGTACGACCCAATTGGTGAAAATTAATACCTAAAATTGTATTTGCGATTGTAACTAATGAATTCATTACTGGAGTTGGGATTCTCAAATATCTTCCCATAGAAATTAAGGGAACTAAACCTGTAGGGATATCTTCGGTCAAATAACGATATTCTATTGAAGTTGGAGAATTAATATTCTTATAACATGCAATGGAATGAAATACATCAAGATATGTGGATTTTTTACATTTATACACATATTTAGCCCAATCAAGAAAATTTAAACATTTCTGGCCAATTGCTTTTAATATTCGACAACGTTCTTCATCAGCTCTTCGCACTATTTGAGCAATTTCAGGAGTGACACCTTCACAATAAAATTTAAAACTTTTTTCTCTACATATTGAACCTGTGTTCATTATAGTAATGGAAGGATGAATAATTGCACCAATATTATTTAGGCTAGTTGAAAATATATCATTTACGGGATTTAATTGAGGAAATAGACGGTTTATGAATTTGAAAACTAATTTATTATTGTATTCTGGATAAAAACAATAATCTACTTTATTTTTTATATAATATATATGCACACCAGTATCTTGGATTTTTCGACACGTAAAAAGAAGAGTTTGAGTTTCCCCAACTTTAACATCTAAATTTGGGCGATATTTTTTAATTTCATTGTATGTTTCAATAGCTCCAAAAGTTCTTCCAGGATTTAATAATAATATTTGACCAGTATGTAAATATGGAATTATTTTCTGAACAATTGGAAGATGTAAATTTGCAGGTAATACAATTAAAATTAATCTCACATCTTTTATACCATTGCCAAAATTATTAGTAACTAAATTTAAGGAAAATTTTCCTTTTATTAATCCGGAACTCTCAATTGTTTTATTGTTATGAATTTCTTGAAGGTTTTCATAAGTATTATAAATTAAGTTAACTTGGTACCCTAACTTTGAGAAATAAGCAGCAAATGCACGACCACCATTTCCGGCACCAATTATTGCGATTTTCTGAATTTTATTAACCATAAGCTATACTTCCTTTAGTATATTAGAGGAGTAAGATAATTTTTCTAACATTAAATTTTGGGGAATTTTTGAAATTATGTTTTTTAACCGTTGATTTTCTAAAATTACTTTATTATCTACATCAATAACTTCACATTTTCCTTGAATAATTGAAGTTTTAATTTTACCTAATGCACACGGATTACTTACTAATTGAGGTGCATCAAGAATGCCCAATTTTACTATTCGATTTAAAAATTTAGAATTTGTTAGAGGATCTAGATATCCATAATTATTTCCAAATTCTAGAATAAAATTTATAAGATATTGGGCTTCATTTATTAGATGGTTTTTACGTAGAATGATTTTGGGATCATGAGTAAAATCAGGTAATCCATCAATTGAATCTTGAATTATTTTTTTAACTAGTTTACAGCTAACAATAATATCATTTGGATTTGCCGCATGATCTCCTTCAGAATAACTCACAACATGGACAATATGAGGTTTTATGCACATTTGAATAAGAGTAGAAGCACATAATTGACTTTTTGCAATATCCAAATCAGAACTAAAATAAAATAATCCGGTTCTAGTTTCTCGTAAAATATTAAAACTATCATCAGATAAGGTTTCAACAATTTCAATCATTGCTAATACTCTAGCAAGGTCCATATTCCATGTATTTCCAACTGGAGTATTAAACATTAATTGCTCTATATAATTTTTAACACCTAATTTTTTTGCAATATACGCAGATATATATGCGATAGCCACGACAGTAGAATCAGAAGCCATTCTCAATCCCCATTGATGAGGATCATTCACTTCTACAGGAATACCGTTTTTAGCACACCACGATATTACATTAAAATGTTCATCGATTGAATCCTCTAATGATTTTGGGCCTCTTCCATCTAATTGTGAATACCAAAAAATAGGTATTGCAGCCCAAGCGTTATGAATTTTATTATGAAATAATTTTGCATTTTCAACTAAATCTTGAGTTCCCGAATAAATTCGAAGCAATGGATAATTTCCAGTTCTGGTTAATTTATAGAAGTTTTCCAGTTCGGATATTTTTCTAATCGGGACACCTCCAGCCCCTTTTGGTTGCAATTTTAAAATTTGAGGGTGTTGTATCCATTCTTGGAATGCTTGATCAGGAGCAATCGAAATTATATCTAATTGATTAGATTCTGCTAAATTTATTAAACCTTTTTTAGTTTCATCTATTGATGATAATCCAAAATGAGCTCGAATTAATGGAAAGGGATTCTTATTTGATAATCTTGAAATTAGATCATTCGCAAATACATTTGTTTTTTGAGTTTTTTTAAAGTGTTGATCGAGTATTGGTAATATTTCAGTATAATTCTCTCCTCCTTGAAAAACTGCTTTAAAAAAATTTAATTCTCTAACCATATCACATAATCGGGGTAATCCTCCGAAATAATAATTTCGATCATCAAGATTAGATTTTTTAATTTTTAAAATAAGCTTAGTTATTAACTTAAACCCAATTTTTGGGGTCAGTCTATATGAAATTGCAATATTTTTTGCTTTGCTACTTTTAATTTGTTTAATGACAATATCCAAAGGAACTGCAGGGCCGAGAAATTCATATGTATATTTTTTTTTTTCAATAAATCGAAAAAAACTCAAAATACCAGCAATATGTACACAATTACCAATGCATGCACCTAAAAAGAATTTTGATTGCAATATACTCATAAAAATTCACCTTGGGATTTTTTACAATTATTATTTTTATAGACTTAAAAAAAAAATACATAATAAATTCTTAAATAAAACTTTGAGAAGTGAGAAGGAATTGAAATCTCGAAATAAAATAGTACATTTATTTGAAATAGGAATTAATCATATATACATTGAATATATAGGATAGTTAAGTTTGTTATATGAAAATCCATTCAAATATTTCGATTGACTATTTATAAGACTAATATTTGCAATTGACTCTATAAATATTTGAAACTTAGTCCTTAAAAATATTTCGAATTATAGAATATAATTAAGCGATAAATTTATTAATTTATCATCTTAAACTCATAATAAGCATAAAATACATGCCCAATTTTTTCATTCGATTTCAATTTTCGTAATAATCAATAAGAATTAACAATTGATGCAAATTTAAGAAATATTAATCCTGAACATAAGATTTTTTTTTTTAATTTCTCAACAATTCCATAGATTTTAAGATTTTCAATTGATCTTTAGAGGAATTATTCAAAACATTTATGAATAATTATTCACATAAAATAATTAAGATTCTTTTAATCAAAGTGAAAAATAATCACATAATTAATTTTTTCTAGGTTCTCAAAATTCTATTTCTGATTTTAGTTT
>CAYPTZ010000027.1:0-14429 GCA_964413395.1 uncultured archaeon
AAATAAAAATAAAAAAAAACACAGGTCAATTAGAAACACTAGAATTATATTAGCAAGTTGGGATGCTGAAGAATCTGGTTTGAAAGGTGCTAAAGCATATTGCAATAAGCATATCGAAGAACTGAAAGATATACCTACTTGTGTTATTAATTTGGATAGTATATATTGTGAAAAAATAAGTATCTTAAAATCTGATATTAATGGAACAGCTAAATTATCTAAAAAATTGGCAGAAATTTTTCATAATATTGCAAATGATCTTCATTATCATAGTGATATAATTTCTTTTCCATTTATGGCTGGAGGAACAGATGCTGGAGAATTTGGTAGGAAAAAAATTCCCGCTATTAGTATTGTTGCAATGCCCGCTATGACATATGATCCTAAATGTGTTTACCATACTCCCAAGGATACTGTTGATGCTATTGAACCTCAGATTGTAGAAACACTTCTTAAGATAATTACTGAGTTAATTTATCAATATGATGATAAAAAATTTAAATTGTAATAGAATAAAAAAAAAGCGCAAGTGAGGGGATTTGAACCCATGAACCTAATAGGCACCGGATTTCGAATCCGGCTCCGTAACCGCTTGGATACACTTGCATTTTTTTTTATAGATATAAAAAGGAAGCGTAACAAAAAAAAATTCCTATTACTAATTCTGAACAATATTTTATACATTTTTTTTTATCTATTTTAAAGAAATACCAGAATCCAAAAAAATTAAAGATAAAACCATATTAAATTACTTAAGTTGAACTTAAATACTCTAACAATTAAAGATATTCCCGCTTATTCACAACATCCAAATGGATGCGGACTTTCAGCGTTATTAATGTTAGTTAATTTACCTAAAAATAAAGAGATTCAACAATTTTTAACCAAGGTTTGGGATAAAGTAAAATTACTTTTTTTAAAACCAACTTATGAAAAACCAGAACTTCAATGGGCAATAGCTCTTCAATATATCTTATTAAAAGCAATCGGAAGAACAGAAAACAAAGATAAACAAAAGATATATGAATTTTTCACAAATCGGATGAATTACATCTATGACGATATTCGAGTAGTGAATACCTATAATCAAGAACAATTTCATCATAATTTGTTGAATAATGATAAATCGGATGAAGGATATCTTTATTTACATTATACTGAAGATAATGACTATGTAACACCTCATATGCTTTTAGAAAATCTTCATACTATGAAAACGGATTTAGAAATTAAAATTTTGGCAGAATTATTTAATTATGAATTTATTTACCAAACTAGTGAAGATATGACAGGTGCGATCTATTTTACAAACAAAGAATTAAAAAAAAAAATTGCCCAAAATACAAAAGTGAAATGGGGAAAATTAGAAAGATTGGCAAATCAAGATGATGTTCTTATTCTTTATGGCCAATATTTTCATTGGTTAGCAATTCGTGGTGTTTATCGTGAGTTTCAATTAAAAAACAAGAATATAAAAAAATATTCTAACATAAAAAAGAAATATGATAGAAGTAGTCCAACTTATAGCCCACTTCAGGAAATTCAAGATATATTTGAAGATGAACATTTTGAAAATAGGGACTGGAATCCTAAAAAAATGTTTATTGAATTAAACGATCCTGCTCTTGAAAAAAAACTCCAAATCTCTTATAATGATCTGAGTGAAAGCGATAGATTTTATGTTTTTCAAAAGAGAAAAAATACAGATTATTCTGTATTTAATGAAATTCTTAAACCACTTGAAAAAGATATTCGAAAAGAGATGGCTATATGGAAAGATTACCTAAATAATCGTGGAAAGAAAAATGGAATAAAAACATCAGCGAATCAAATTAATGATACAACTAACGATCTAGAAAACGATGTTATTCCTGAAGAAAAGATCCCTTTGGAAGAAAAATCAGTCAATCTTAATCCCATTGAAGAAGCTTTTAATTTAATTCAAGCTAAACATAATATTGATGAAATATTAAATGATAAAATTCCTATTAAACAACTAGATCCTGATATTCTGGAAAAGCAAACTGGAGACTTAAATCATATTAATAAAAAAGAAAAACCAAAACCGAAAAAAGGATTAAAAAAAAAACCTCGTTTTTATGATATGATGGATTAATTTTATAAAAAAAAATTCTTAATATATAATTATTATTCATTTTGAGATTCTTTTTCTTTATGATCTAATTCAAATGGTCCAAAACTTGAACAATAGGGACAATTAGATTCCTTTAATTCTTCTATTGTTTTTATTTTACATTTACTAGTTTGTCCAACTGGAATTAATCGTTTACAATTTAGACAATAGTAATATCTTAAATTTTGGTTGAGTTCACCAGTGTAAATTTCATTCGTATATATACTATCATGTGATATGCTAGGAATAGTCTTTTGTGTGGTAATCAATTGATAAATTTGAGTAATATTGCCTAAAATTCCTCCGCCTTCATAATAATTGAAACGCGGAATAATTTCTTTAATTGCAAGACCGTTTAGTGTAAAAATATTCTGAATTTCTAATAATTCATCAGGAGATCGATGAGCATAGGATAAATATATTTGAGCTCCTGGGACTTCTCTTAATATTGAGATTGATCTTGAAATTGAAAGGCTCAATCCATTCAATGTATATGGAGGATCTAATATTACGGTATCAAATTTATTAATGAGATTTTTCGGAACTGCTTTCCGATAATCCCATTGAACATAAGATGGAGAAACAAGTTCATCTTTCAAGATTGTTTGAATTCCATCCAAAATTCTTTTATCTATATCTATAATGGTTATTGCTTTTGGTAATAATTTTGGATCTTCAGGGAAAAAGCCTTCATAAAGCCATGATACTGCTACAGAAGTGAAATCATCATCTCCTAAAAAACATATCGATTTACCCTCTAAAGCTCCATTTTTATATAAATAAAGTGCCCTTAAAATGTTTGTCTCCGTATCTGCAAAAGCTTGATCTAAAGTAGTATCTACTTTTGGTCTTAGTTGTAAAGCATTTTCCACTTTATCAAGAAGAGTATCCCATCGAGGCGATATATATATCGGCAATCCGCCACATTCCTCACAGTCAGGCAATCCATAACCATAAAATGCAAATTCTTCTTCGACAAATCTCATTCCTTGCTCCGTATATAAAATACCTTCAGGTATCCTAGATAAGAGTTCTTTTTCAATCAAATAATTAACTATTTTTGAAAGCACCGATATTGGGATTAAAGTTTTATTAGATAAATCATGAAGAGAAATATGACCCGCTCGATATATTTCTCTTAATATAGTCAAATGACCTTCAATTCCTTCCCTTAGTTGAATTTGTTCTTGAAGTTTAAACAGAAAATTTGTCATTATTCGCACCTTTTTTTGTAATAAATTTAAATTTTAACAATTTTTTAATAAAATTGAATCAAATCAATTTAAGCTTATAATTTTGTCTTATCTACTTTAATTGACATCTTTAAATCCTACTAATATCATAAAAATTATTTAATATTTGAATAAAAAAAAAGAATATTTCTTTGAAAAATTGGTTTTTATTAAATTTAAAATATAATTTTTATTCCACAGGATTAAATACTTTTAGTCTTGAAGAGCTAGCGATCTGTTTAATGATTCCTTCATCTTCTAAGGTTAAAAGTAATTTTTTAATTGCTGAAACTCGTATATCAAATTTAGCTGCTAATTCATTGGCAGTTATTGCTTTCATTTTTTTTATATCTTCTCGAAGTTTCTTTTCCATGGCTCTTGGAACATATGGATCTCTTTGTTTAACTTCAATTGTAGAGACTTTACCATATTTTTTTGCCATTTTTTTAACTTTAGAAAGAACTTCTGTTTTATCAATACGTTCAATATCTCCAGCTGCTTTTTTTGGAGCCTCGTAAGCTTTTTTTTCTTTCTTTACCATAAAATTTCACATTAAATGTAATTAGTGATTATTATCAATAATTCTTAATCTCAAAAGTTATTCATATTTAAAAAATTTTATTACATTATCTTCATTTCCGTTCCGAATTGCATCGCTATTTCTTAAATAACGAAAGAATAGAAAAGAAAATAATCATGAATAAATGCACTCAAATATTATATTCACTATAGCTAAACATCATTATTGATATTTTCAATGAGGATATAATTGAAATTATAATTCTTCTAACCTTCTTGAAAAAGAGTATTGAATCAAATATTTACACTAGGATTATTATGTCAAAGAAAAAACAAGAACAAGCAAAAAAAGCCTATGAATTTTTTGTAAAACATGAACGACCAGAAGAAACTGTTGGTGATCCCCTTAAATTCTATATTCAAAAAGAAGTGATTGAATATTCACAATCAAAAGCTCTTATGCGTATTCAAGAAGGAATTACAAAACGTGCATTACGTATAATAGAAATCCCCGCTCCTGCATTAGCATTAGATATTGGAATGGGATGTGGATTTGCTTCGACATTTTTACGTTTAAATCATTATCGCACTGTTGGAATTGATATAAACCAATTATTTCTTACCTATTACCAAATTTCAGAATTAAATCCAGTGCTTGCAGATATGAGACAATTTGCTTTTCGGCCAGCCTATTTTGATTTTATTATTTCTATTTCTGCAGTTCAGTGGATATTAGCAGAAAAAAATTCTAATTTACGAAAAAAATATATTCAGCAATTTATAGAAATGTGTTCTTTTGTCCTAAAACCATATGGTAAAGTTATTATTCAATTTTATCCAAGATCTGACGATGTAATGAAAGAATTTGGTGGAATTATTAGCGATATGAATCTTTTTACAGGAAATTTTATCATTGATAATGCTGAAACTCCAAAAAAACGTAGAATCTTTTTATATTTAGAAAAAAAAGAATAATTAGAATAATAGTTTAAATATACTAATCTGGAATTAGATAAAATTGAGTCCAAGGAAGAATAACCGCCCATCAATTGATGAATATTTTGGTTTAGAAGCAAAAGCTTATGGCAATTCACAATGGATGGCTCGAAATCAAATTCAAACAACTTCCGATGCCCTTTTGATGTTGGAAGATGAAAGGATTGGAGGAAAAATGAAAATCCCTAAAAATCAATTACTATTTCTTGATTTAGGATGTGGAACAGGATACTCTAGCCATGTAATATTAGAAACTCAAACAAGAGTTGTGGGTGTTGATTTTTCTCGAGATATGTTAGATCAATGTATACCTCATGAAAATCTTCATCTCATCCATGGAGATATGCGCTTTCTTCCTTTACGCACTAAAATTATTGATCATATCATTTCAATCTCTGCATTCAATTTTATTACAACTGGTGCCCATTCAAAAACAGATATGATTCAAAAGATCAAATCAACTTTTCGACAAATTGCCTCAATTATGAAAGCAAAAGGTCATATGGTTATTGAATTTTATCCCACAGAATTTGAACAGGAAATATTTCTACAGGAATTAAAATTATCCTCATTTGATGGTGGATTAATTCTTCTTTATCCAAATAGTAAACGCGAAAAAAAATTTCTTTTACTAGTATTAAAATGTTAATTAATACGATTTTAAATCTGATCTTTAGGATTGATTTTTTATTCTTTTCTTCAAATGGTAAAGCCTCTCATGATATCAAATAATTCTGGAATTTTATCATTTCTTTTAATTTTTGGTGAACATTTAGAAACTTTTTAAAAATATTCCTTAAAACTCAAATTCTATATAATTAAATGCTTCTTCTATAATAAGTAATTAAAGTTCTAAATTTATCAATAATATTTTATGGAAATGCATCATGTCAGAGAAAAATAGCAAAAATAGTTCTAGTTATTCCATTATCACCTTTAGCTTCAAAGGAGTAAATCTCTATGTAATTAAAACAGAACAGAATTATTTTCTTATTGATACAGGTTTTGCTAGTATGCGAAACAAAATTGAAAAAGCATTAAACACCAGTGGATGTTGTTCTAAAAAATTAAAACTCATAATAATCACTAATGGGGATTCTGATCATACTGGAAATGCAAAATATCTGCGAGATAAATATGATGCCCCCATTGCAATGCATGCTTCTGATTTTGGGATGGTTGAACAAGGAAATATGCAATATAATCGTAAATCTGATCCTGATAAGTCTCAAGTCTATTTTAAAGTATTAACCTTATTCAATCATCTGGGAATTTTCGATAAATTCCATCCTGATATTTTACTCTAACATAATGATTCCCTCATACCTTATGGCCTAAATGCAAGGATCTTATCTTTACCAGGACACACTAAAGGATCTATTGGTATTTTGACTGATGAAGGAGACCTCTTTTGTGGTGATCTCTTGATAAATATTGGGAAACCCCAATTTCACTCTTTAATTGACAATGTGGAGGAAGCTATAGCAAGTCTCAAAAGTCTTCAAACTCAAAATATACACAATATTTATCCATGTCATGGAATACCTTTTTCGATTAATGATTTAAAACAGATAAATATACAATCTGTACTTCATCAAAAATCTACATTTTTATAGATAAAATCCATTTATTCATATATGAAAGGCTGGGAAAAAAAATCGATTTACTCTAAATTATTAATTATTATTTCTTGCATTATTATTATCTCATTTTTGTTAATAAGTATAATTATACCACTCTATAATATACCAGAATATAAATCCAACTCTTTCACAATAAATGACACAGAAGTTAATGATTTTAGCTATATATTACAATATGAACCATATGAGTCTAAATCTAATGCAATTAATGCATTGAAAGAATCTGAATATGATTTATTAATTCTAGATTCAATTATTTTCGATCAACCTTGGAATAATAATGAAATTCGTGAAATTAAAGAACAAGGACCGAAATTAAAAATATTATTATGCTATATTTCGATTGGTGAAGCAGAAGAATATCGTTCTTATTGGAATGATGAATGGGACGCAGATAATGATGGTATTCCTGATGTTGGAGCTCCTGAATGGCTTGACAATGAGAATCCGGAATGGGAAGGAAATTATAAGGTGAAATATTGGTTTGAAGAATGGCAACAAATAATATTTGGTTCTTCCTCATCTTTAGTGGATGTATCTATAGCCCAAGGTTTTTCAGGTATTTATATGGATATTGTTGATGGTTTTGAATATTTTTGGGAACAATGAGTGGTTGATGCAGATATGAAAATGGTTGACTTTGTAAAAAAAATTTCTGAGTATGCAAAATCAATTCAATCTAATTTTATAATTGTCCCCCAAAATGGTGAATATTTAGGACAATATGAACTCTTTTTAAGTGCTATTGATGGGATAGGACGAGAAGATATTTTCTTTAAGGATAATTCCCGAAATGACCCTGAAGAACAATATTATGTAGTAAAATATTTAAAATTCTTTTTAAAAGCTAATAAATTCATTTTAAATACAGAATATTGTACACGATCAAACTTAATTGCAGAAGCTTATTCAAAATCCTATGAAAACGGATTTATATGTTATGTGGGCATAAGAGATCTTGATCAGATTATAATCCATAGATATTTTGAGCCAAATCTAATTACAGCGAAATATTCTCTTATAAATTCTAAGAAATTGATGATTAATGAAAAGAAAGCAAATATAGATGCAAAAAAGTAAAAAAAAAAAAAAATTAGACTTCTGACTTGTATTGTTTAATAAAGAAAAATAAGTATCCAATAAGGAACAATAAATAAATATACCGTAATATAAGCACAATAACGGTTGACATTAGGATAAAAACAATAAAATTTCGCTTTTCCTTATTTTTTACCCATTGTTTTTTTTCTTTATTTCCATCTTGTTTTTTATTTTTGCCCAATTTTTGATCATTTGATTGGATTAATGATAAAAGATACAAGGTAATAAAGGGAACAAGTGCAATGAGATAATATTTATAACTTCCTCGCGGATAAAATAATTGGAACGAAATAAAAATTGCAGTAGCACATAGAAACCATAGATTGATTATTTGATGCCATGATAATTCTTTTTTTTCTTCTAACTGTTCCACTTCGAATTTCTGTTCGTCTTTGTTAATTAACTTGTCATTATCTATCTCTTCTTCATTCACATCATCTGCCTTTTTAGGAATACTTTTTATCCAGAATTTTCTTAAGATAACCAGATTTGCAATAAAAAATAAGACCCAAAATATCGTCAAATAACCTATAATGTTCAAAATAAAGTTAGGTGACCCAATATATGAAAAAAAGCTAATTATAGATACTCCAACTCCGAAATGTAGAATTGATATCCGTTGAATATTAAAAGTAACACCTCCCTTAATAGCTAAAAACCAAAAAGCTTCCGCATTCACAAATAGATAAGGTAAAATTACTAAAATGATAGGAACTATATAAAATAGACACGATTTTATCATAATTGGAAGATAATCTTTGAAAAATAACTTTAGATGTGGATATTTTTTACCGATATTCTTTCTTACATTAATATTTTTTGAAATGTATCGGCATTCTATTAAGAGAAACAACGGTACTAATATGATAGAAAATTGCTTAATTAATGCTGCAATGCTTAAGCAAATATATCCCCAATGGAAATTAGATATTTTATTCCAAAAATGAATTTTTTTATGAACTTGCGTTTTTTTATCCATTTTTTCATCCTTTTCTTTTATCTTTATTTCATAAGTATTGTCAACATTATTCTCACTTTCATTCTCTGGAAATATTTCCTTAATAAAAAACCAAAGGGCTAACATTACAAAGAATAGATACAGACTTGTATTCAACCACAGAAAATTTCCATAGACCATTACAATTGGATTAAATAAATATGCATAGAGACTGATGATGCGTTTTCGCTCCGAATGAGTAATTTGAAAAATTATTTTGGAACATATACATGCAATCCCGATATTCGCTAAAATCATAGGTAATCCTAATTTCCATGCAGGGAGTAAAGGAATATAACTAAATAATTGTATAATTACAATAAATCCAGGCAAAAATTGATATCCATACAATTTCCCATAAATTTCAAATAAGGGGATAGTTTGAAATTGTTGTGACCATCCTTGTGTATGATATTCAAAATCGCTATATAGTTCTGGTTGTAAAACATCTTTCCATAATTCAAAGGGTAAAAATAATGGGTTTTGTTTTCCCTGTAAAAAGATACGAATAAGAACCAATATCATATTTGGAATTATACAAATGATTATGTGTTTTTTCCATCCTGAAGTAATTAAAAGAGAGATTAACAGAAATCCTATGATTCCAAGTGTAGCAATATAAAGTCCCCAAAAATATGACCCTGCAATTGAACTGTATTCGATATCACCATAAATTAGTGACCAATCATTTGTTAATGCCTCTGAAGATATAGTATTGATATCTCCATAAATAACAAGAAACCTCGATTGAGATGAATTGGATACATCTCCTTTTATACGTGATGATATGGAAATAGAAGTATGTTTTGAATTAGATTCTTCTATATTAATCTCTCCATGAGGCGAATAAAAATCACTCTCGTGGAAATAGGTATTGAAGATCATGGTTGTATCATCAAAAACCAAGGATTTCTCGAACCACCCAATTTTGAATAATGAATGATTAGTTATATAAAGATTCAATTCAATTTGATAATCTTCTGAAAATAACACGGGTTCCAGAGTTATTTCTTCTACATGAATTTCATTTTCTCGTATATTAACAATGGAATGTTCTATTTGATGGTTATTAATCGAATGTAAAAATAATCCCATCAAAAATATACTTAAAAATGCAATTTGATAAGCATGGATTTTTTTTCTTTTCTCCATAAAAACATACAATAGAAAATCTTTAAAAAGAGGTACGGGTGACCTCCTTGTATATCGACATTATTTTATACTTTTGATATTTTTAATTCATTAGCTTTAGCTAAACTAAATTAAAGATTATTATTTTTATTTAATATATTAATCAGCATTATCATTTAAAATTCAGTAAAAAAAAAAACTAATATTTGACTTTACATCCTTTAGCTTGAAGTTGTGGTATCATTTCTTTGAAATTATCATATAATTCATGAAATACATTGCCAGAAATATCAAGAAATTCTAATTTTTCTAACTGTAGTATGGAATTGGGAATGTTTTTTAACTTATTCTTAGAGAGAAACATTCGTTGAAGATTTTTCCAACGATGTATCCAAAAGGGTATTTCTTCAAGATGATTAGCCTTAAAATTTAACATTTTTAATGATCTTAAGTGCCTAAATATGGATGGAATTACACTAAAATTGTTATTATCACATTGTAAAAATTGAAGATAGATTAAATTTTTAATTGACAGGGGGAAGCGTGCAATTGAATTATGGGATAATCGCATTTTGCTTAAGTTTTCTAATTCACCAATTGATTCAGGTAATTTTTCTAATTTATTTTTCCGTAAATCCAGATGAGTTAAGGATTTAAGGAGTCCAATAGAATCTGGCAAGGAGGAAAGCTGGTTATGGGCTAATTTTAAATTTTTTAAATTTGAAAGCTGAGCAATTTCAGAGGGTATATTCATAATCTGATTATTGGCGAGGGCTAGAATTTCCAAGGATTTTAAATTCCCTATAGATTTAGGGATTATTTTTATGTTATTGGAACTCAATACAAGTCTTTGTAATGATGGCATATTACATAAAAATTCAGGAATTGTATCAAGATTCGCATTGAGACAATATAATACTCTGAGTTTGTCCAATTTAACAAGGATATTTGGGATTGTCTTTAAATTAATATAACTTAGCCCTAAAAGCACCACACTATCATTTTCTGCAATGTATCCAAAAAAATCTTGCTCCACAGTTTCCATATTCCCCTTTGGGAGTCTTTTTCCGAAATTTTTTTGTAATTCTAGCAATAAGTTGAGATCTGAGCCCTTAACATCGGAATAAAAATTGGAATTTTCCATGTCTACTAGAGTAATATTCCACTCTTCATAAAAATTATTGCCCTTTTTTTCTGACCTTTAATTTTTTTCCTGCTCATTACTCGGGGGGAAAGAAAATTCAATTTATTTGATTCTTTTTGATTTTATACTGATTTAATCTTTTCTCAACTATTTTCAAATTTTAATATTGAGTGATAAATCAAATCAAAAATGGGATCAATTTTTAATCCCATAAGGAAACATTATTTGATCCCATATGGGATCAACTTTAAATATTTGTAAAATTTATAATAATATAAGAGAAAAAAATGGCACCAGAAGATCGCGAAATTCCTATCAGTCTTCGAGGTATTGAGATAATCCTTCGAGTTCTAAATACTTCTTTACGAGATCCCTCAAGTATACGTCAAATTAGTTCAGAAACCGGCTTATCTCTACGAGTTGCAAAAAATATTTTATTGGAATTACAAAATTTAAAACAAGTCAAACAAGTAATTGAAGATGGACAAGTTCTTTCTAAGTGGCACTTAACAGATTTAGGAAAACAAATCGCTCATGCACTTGAAGATTCCAGTGAAAAAAAAGAATTTAGTTTCATTGAAAAGCTTCTCGAAAATGTTACTATTCCTAAAAAAATTGATGTCATTAACACTCAAATTGGAACAAGTCATAATGCCAATCGGCGATTAATTGAACAAATTCAATTAGATCTTAGTAAAATTATGGGAATTTGCTTTAATAGTGATCAACCCATGATGGCAGAAAAATTAGGTCAACTAATCAAGAAAATCAAGGCCATTTATCATAGTATGGCTATTTTTCGTTCAAATCCATTAGCTTTTTTCAAATTAAAAAAGAAAGGTAAATCAAATTCTTTTTCAAATAAGCAAAAAAGTGAATTTCTGGGTGAAATTCTTCTCCTTAATCAAATTCTATTCAATCATATATCTTTCATAGTGAATACAGTTGAATTGATGGCAACGCAACTTGAAAAAAACAATTTCGCAATTTTTCATATTCAATTTCGAAGAATTTCCGAATTAATTCGAATCCTATCCTACATGATTCAAAAAAGGACCTCGATTGAAAGTTATCATCATATCCTTTCTGAATTTGATTTAAAAAAAATAAGTAAAAATATTATCAATACTGAAATCGTAAATAAATTTTTACCTCATACCATACCAGAAAATCAAAAACAAGAAATAATTCAGCCCCTTTTGATTTCATTGATTGATCAATATATTTCCAACACCTCCAATCCTCATGCTTATGTTCCATTAATTTCATTTTTTAATCTTTTCAACGATCAGTTTCAATATGCTGACATATCATTGGGAGATATCGAAAAGAATTTAAATATATTAGCAAAACAGGGTCTCATCGTTGGAGTTAAATCGATTAAAAACGGAGGAAAGGATAAATATCGAGTAGTGCAATTAACCAATGAAGATCTCATGGCGGAAGAAATTGAATTGATTCGGTATTCTCTAGAAACCAAATCATTTTCCATAACTGATGTAATGGAGGCTCTAAATTGGGATCAAGAAAAAACATCAAATATTCTTACCATATTGACTTCGAATGGATTATTAAGATACACCAAATCATATCTCCATGGCGAAAAGTGGTATATAGTAATGTAAAAATATAATCAGACAAAAAAATGTGAGGCAAAATAAAATGAGGCAAAATAAAATGAGGGTAAAAAAAGTGAGGAAAGACAAACATGAATAAAAAATCTAACAAAGGGAAAAAAATACCACAAAGTCAATCTGTAATTTCTTGGAATCATGATCAAATAGAATTATTAGATATATTACAGAGACCTCTTTTAAAAAAATTCCCTGAAATGGGAAGAACACTTTCAAAAAGTGTATCCTTTGTAGTGAAAGAGCATGAACACGCCATTTTATTAAAAAATGGAGAGTTTGTATCGGAAATGCCAAGTGGTACCTATGAACTTGACAAAGAATCTCGTAAGATTGGGACTGAGATCATCTATTTTGAAACTGCAATCCAAAATATTCCTTGGGGAATTCCTCAAAATAATGGGATTAGGACTAAAGATGGATTTTTAATTGGAATGTACGGTGAAATCAAAGTTAGGATCCATAATGCTATTTCTTTTTATAAATATGTTATCGGAGGGCTTGAAACATGGACTATTGGGGAATTAAAGCAATGGATTAAGAGTTTGTTACATACATCTTTACGTGAAATCTACGCTAAATACGAACTGAAAAATATTTTTCAAGAAGATAGCGAAACCGTGATGAATAAAATGACCGCGAAGATGATTGAAGAATCTAATTTGTATGGATTAATAATTGAATCCTTTTGTGTATTGGGATATAAAGCTTCGGAAGAAGCAAATCAATATATTGATTCAAACCAAACAACTTCTCTTCAAAAGTATCAATTTTCAGAAAAAATCCAACAAAAAAAATATCAGGATCAAGAAATAATCCAAAATCGAATTGCCTCTTTAGAAAAAAGACGAAATGACCTACAAGACCAGTGCCTTGATACTTCGATTTCAAAAGATGACTACGAAATGCGTATTTGCCTTTTGAGTCGTTTTTTGAAAGAATCGAAAAATGAGTTGGAATTACTAATGAAAAAACAGGATAATCATTAGAAAACGGGGATAACTATGACATCAAACAACAATCAAATTATAGAATCAGATGGAGCAATAGTGCAACATAATTTATTAAATGTACAAGAACAAAAGATAAAACAAGATACTGGTATTAATAGAAATTCCTCTAATGAATCTCGTTCTAAAGTTTTAATTCAGAAAATTAATATCATATTCCACTTGTTTGTGTTTCTTTTGTTAGGTTTTGCAATCATATCAGTAATTTTTGCGTGTGGTATTTCATTTGTAGATGCAAAAGACAATAATTTATTTACTTGGCCCATATTAAGTTTAATCGGCTTGGAAGGGTTAACTGCTTTATATCTATATATTTACAAAACAAAAAAAATGACTTTAGCAGTGTCAATTTTAGAAAAAATGGATATTTGGGCATACTTAAGTAGCTTTGTCGCTCTAATTTATTTGATAGTAAGAGGATTTATGAATCTCATGGATAATTTTTTAGAATCAAGCTACATCATTTTTTCCTTATTTTTATGCTTCATGTTTGAAGCCAGTATATTCTTATGGAAATATCCCGATATTTTTAAGAAACCTAATGATTTTGAAAATCGCTCTGCTTTAAAAGTCAGTAAATATATGCTCCATCTTGGGATTGTAATATTTTCGAATCTGATAATTATTTTTTGTCTCGTAGCCGAAAACTCATCATATATGTTTGAACAATTAAAAATATATTGCTGGATATGGATTGGTATCGAATTTTTTATCTTCCCTTTTCTGTTTCTATTTTGGATAAAAGGCGATTCGTCATTAAATTTAAAAAACCAACCTCATAATTCATCTACTAACAAAAATCAGAATATCACTTATGATACAATGTATAATGAAAAAAATTTTCAAGGTTTTTGGGCAAATTTTTGGAGCAGAATGCAATTGCACAATAAA
>CAYPTZ010000028.1:0-14353 GCA_964413395.1 uncultured archaeon
AACATATGAAACGACGGACTATTTTATTGTTATTGGTATTTCAATCATTTCTCCTCGGATTAGGAACACCCTATAACAATGCAAATCTAAATGCTTTCCCTGAGCCAAAAGGAAGTTTTTCTTCAGTTCAGTACGTAGGGATAAGTAATTATAATGATTATGGAGGGAAGATCGTAGCCTATGCCGATTATATTTATAGTATTCGAAACGAAGGTGGCTTTGAAATCATGGATTGTTCTGGTTCAACAATGATGAGTGTGGGGGATTTTTATACCAGTTTAGATATTCACGATATGAAAATCGAAGGAAATGTCTTATATTGTTTAACGAGTTCAGGATTCCATATTTTTGACCTAACAGATCCTTTAAATCCAATTCAAAGGGGATCATCTCCTGAGGGGGATGAAGTAATTGCAGGGATTGAAGGAGGATTTGCCTATTATTTTGATATGTGGCAGTTATTTATTTACCAAATTCAAGATTTAGATACACTTGTTCATAGTGCAACTCTTCAACTTCCCATAGATACATATATTGACCATATTGAAGCCGCCATTGTAAAAAACAATTATGTGCACGCCATCACTCGTGAGGGTCGTCTATTTTCTATTGATGTAACGAATAATTCAAATCCGGTAGGAAAGAGAGAGTTGGTTACTAATGATCTGAGTTTTGTGGACGCTATGGTAGAACACGACAATTTTCTTTATGTTGTAGGGGAACCTGTTGGTGCAAATGGCCATTTAATGATTTTTGATATTAATAATCCAGATTTACCATCTTATTACGGCTACAATCCTTCATTAGATTCCTATTGGGAATATGATTTAGTTTTCGATGGGGATCGATTCTGGGTGGCTTCAGGTCGTCTCTATCTCTATAATTTCAACAGTGTATTAAAGGAAATAAACCATTATGATATTCAAAATTTACGAGATCAATTACCAGGAGTATCACAAGTTTTGAAACATAATGGATGGCTTTACATGCTTCAAGATACAGGATATAAACGTTTGTATCGAGTAGATGTGGATGCCAATGAATTTATTAAATTGGGAGATAGCCCCTTAGAACGAGAAATCGCAACTTCTGGAAGTACCAATACTACTGGAGGATGTATAGATCCCGACCTCTTTGACATCCCAGGCTATAATGTTGGTCTTGTAGTATTTTCCATTGCTATTATCACTACCGTTCTACTCCGTAGAAAGAATCTTTAGATTATAAGTGATGAATTTGCTATTTTAGTGTTTTTTTATTTAATTTTATTTTATTATGCAATTATCAGACTATCTACGAATAATTCTACTTTTTTAGGGGAATCATGCCAAATCTTTCCCATCGATCCCTTTGCTAGAAAAGGATATAAATCCGTAATTTAATATTATATCCAAGAGATGTTTCAGCAGAATATTTTTAAAGAGAATCCTATTTTTCTATCCAAAGACCAACTGGAGGAAAAAAGGCAAATTACCCACCAATTAGCTCAAACATGGATTCAAGCAAACAATAACATATTTTTGCAAGGAAGAAATGAGAGAGAACCAGTATTTCAGGGGAAAAATATTGAGCATGTTTATCCAAAACAAGCCTTAATTGGGATGATTGGGGTGGCGAGTATCTTGTTACTAATCGCAATATTTGCAGATGAATATTCTGGCTTTTTTGGATTCTTAAGTTTTATGTGTTTTGTAGTAACTTTTCGGGTAAAAAATATTGTAGATAACGATTTTATTCAGATTAATGCTCAAGGGCTTAATTTTCCCCGAAAAATCCTTCGGAAACAATTAGGATGGACCCAAATTACAAAAATAGCATTTCATATGAAAATTATTGAAAAATATAAATCTAGAATTGGAAAAAGTATTTACACATCATGGAATAGAATTCGCCCCAACATCCTGATGTCGAGTGAATTGAGTGAACCTCATTTTCTCCATTTGAATAGATTTCATTTGTTTTTTAGTTCGAATGAAGAAAAAGTGAATGCCTATAAAGATTTCTGGTGCATAATTTTCATTGAAACCAAGAATCAGCGCACATATAAGATCACTATCCCAATCGGAGATCTTTTAAAACCACTTCCAGAACAAGCAAAAAAGCCAAACAACATAAAAAATTCAAAAACTATGAAGGAAATCATACTGTTTAGAGATCTTCATATCTATTTTCTTTTCTTATTTATTAATCATTTCTGGAAAATTCAGAATCAAGTTGAAAAGTCGTAAAAAAGATGGAGTTAATTTAAATTCTTCACTTAGTTAGCCTCAATAAACACCAAAGTCAAATAATTTCCTTGACCTTACCGAACACTTTAAATTATTTACCCAGGCTATTTTCTATCGGTGTTTTGGAATAGGGCACGATTGGACGATCATCATTTTTGGGTCAAAATAAAGAATTTCGGAGTAATCTGATTCGTAGGCAATCTTATGTTATCAGATAATGATCGAAATCTTTCCAACGGGAGAAATATTCTGGTTGATATGTTCATTTCAAATCATGGAACTCTGTTTCTCTTGGAGATAGGGGGAAAGGTGACGATCCTACTGGTGTGTGAAAAAGAATGTAACCTCCATGAAATGATAACTGCGCAATATTCCTATATCATGAAAATTATCAAGGGATTACAAGATCTAGTCTGAGAAGCCAATATTGGATCAAGTTATTCAATTATGCAATAAATCGTATATTTTCTCAGCAAATAAATGTAAATTGATAGGTTTTCTTATTAATTCGATGTCATCTTCATTTATATTATAAAGCGTATCAATTTTTTCAATATAACCCGTGGTGAATAGAGTTTTAATTGATCTTTTGCTTTTAATCATTGCTTCATGTAGGTAAAAACCCCTTAATTCAGGCATCATGATATCTGTAATGAGAAGATGGATCTCTTTTGAGTCATTATTAATGATTGCCAAGGCCTCTTTTGGATTTTCGATTGGAATTACCTCATAATTTAATTTGGTTAAATATTGATAAAGCATTTCTAAAATCTGTTTTTCATCTTCTACTAATAAAATTTTTTGTTTATTTCCTTCCGGAGCAGATTTTATTTCTTCAATGGGATTATTAGAGACTTCTCCTTGATATACGGGAAAAAATATTTGAAATGCAGTTCCAATATTTACATGGCTATCCACATTGATATGGCCATGATTTTGTTTGACTATTTCGAAAACAGTTGATAATCCCAAACCAGTTCCTTTCCCGATTTCTTTTGTTGTAAAATAAGGTTCAAATATCCGATTTTTTATTGAAGCATCCATTCCACATCCATTATCTTTAACTTCTATTAAAATATAATTCCCTTCTTTAATAGAAGAATATATCTCAGAATTTTGATGATCAATGGAGATATTTTTGGTGCTTAGTGTGATAATTCCAGTATCTTGAATAGCATCACGAGCATTCACAAGAAGATTTGTTATATTTGTTCAATGTGAGATGGATTAATATGAATTTTGGAAATTTGGGGATCTAATTCTAAAGAAAGAGAGATATTTTCACCTAAGAGTTGTTTTACCATTGGGGTAAATTTTACAATGTGGTTACTAATATCAAGAACTTCAAGCAAAATTTTTTCTTTTCGAGCAAAAGAAAGAAGTTGCTGAGTTAATTTGGAAGATCTATTTGCAGCAAGATGAATTTCTTTCAGATAGGAGTAAATATCCATATCTTTATCAATTTCTTCCATTAATAACAATAAATTCAAAGATTAGATTAAATAATTTTCTTCATATTACATTTTACATCCCTTTTTCATGAGATATTGTTTCCAATTTTGGATTGAATCAGAAAATTTTTTATTTTTATTTAAACCTAGTTGCATTACTATAAGATTTCTTAAATTTACTATGGATTTAGGGAGATTATTTAAAGGATTTTCAATTAATAGCATTTTTTTCAGAGATTCTAAATTTCCAATTGAATCAGGAAGATGGGTTAATTTATTATAACTTAACCATAATTCCTCTAATGCAACTAATTTCCCAATTGATTCAGGAAGAAAATTCAAATTATTTATAATTACATTTAAATATCTTAAAAATTTCAAATTTCCAATTGAATCAGGAAGATGGGTTAATTTATTATGGGAAACGTGAAGAGCTTGTAAAGATTCTAGATTCCCGATTGATTCAGGAAGAAATTTTATTTTATTATGAGAAATGTATAAAAATTCTATTGAATTTAAGTTTCCAATAGATTCAGGAAGAGATTCTATATTCATTTTTTTAATCCAGAGTTCATTAACACAATTGTTTTTACATTTAAAACCCATTTTAGAGGAAGAAAAATCGCTATTTGAAGAAAATTTCTTTTTTAAAAATCTTTCTAATTCCAATAAAATCTCCACATCACTTCTAATCAATAAATTTGAATGAAAAATAATAAGTTCATTTTTATTGATATCATCTTGGTTAGAACTCATATTCTCAATATTGGGAAGTTTAATTGGATGAAAAATACTTCCGGATAATTTTTCTTCTTTTTGGAGTATATCTAACCAATGAATAACAGATGGATGGAAATCCTTAAAATGAATATTCTCAAGCCATATCCTTTCAAGTGATTGAAGTTTGCATATATTTTGTGGAAGATTTTTAATAGGATTATTACTCATATTTAAGAATCGCAGTGAATTTAAATTTCCAACAGTGTCAGGAATGAATTCAATTAAATTAGATTCGATATCAAGATCATTAAGGAATTTCAAATTACCGATCGATTTGGGAAGTGATATAAGATCATTATAAGATATTATTAATTTTTCTAAAGAGAGAACTTTCCCTATTGTTTCTGGGAGTTTAACTAATTGATTTTTCGCTAAAGATAAATATTTAAGATTTTCTAATTTTAAAATTATCTTAGGAAATTCTTCAAATTTATTTTCTGAAAGATTTAGATAATTTAGATGATTAATATCTTCAAAACATTCAGGAAGTAACTGTAATTCATTATTATTTAATGAAATTTCAGTTAATTTTTTAAATTTTGAGATAATATGTGGAAAATTTTTTAATCCTCTATCAGATAATCCTAGTTGCACTACGTGAAGATCTCGATGAACATATCCAAAAGTATAAAACTCCCAATCCTCATAAAATACTTCAGGAATTTCTTCTCCTAATAGTATTTCTAAATTATTCAATATTTCTGAATCATTATAATTTAAAGAAATTGAATGATATTCACCAACTTCAGAATCAACTTTACCAGTATATGGAATATTTTGCTCCTTTTTAGATTTGTTTTTATGATCATTATTTTTTGATTGTATTTTCATTTCCTCAATATTTTTATTATTGTTAATAGAAAGATGATTTAAATCAATTGATCCACCCATTGATAGGAATAGATTTTTAATAACTTCAATTTCTTTTTCAGAAATATTATCATGAAGAATCCCCCAGATTTTTTCTAATTCTATTTTTTTTTTAGACTTATATTGTATTAAGGCATGAAAAGCTATTCCATACCACCCAAAAGCAGATGTCGATAATCGAATGGTTGGATCGTATAAATCATCTGTATAATGAAAAATACCACTAGAGTTTAATGTATTCATTATATCATTAGATATATTTGATTGTTCGATCAAAGATAATGGTTTCGAAAAACTCCCTTTTTTAGCAAGCACCAGTGAAAAATCCCCTAATTCACGTAGATGGTTGTGTTTTATGTTCATTCGTTTAAAATATTTGTCAAACAATTCACGTGAGACTATATTTGGAAGCTTTTTTTCTAATCTAAACCATTCTGAAATGATACGGACCCATAATGGAAAGGGAGCTAAAAATGAAAGTAAATTATTCCATTTCGATAATACAGGTAATCCGTAATTTTGTAATGCATTCTTGATTTCTAGATGAGAATAATAATTTAAACGAAAACTAACAAGATCATCAAGGGAGGATGTCCATAGCAAACGTGAAATCAACTTTTCTTGATTGTTTACAACCCTACATTTTCCCCAATCGTAGGATCGACTTGTTATGATGATTTTTTGGTTTTTATGTTTGCTGATCAAATTTAAAAATTCCGCTAAAAGCAATCTTCGTTCATCATCGCTATAAATCTCATCATAACCGTCCATAATCCATATCAAGGGTTTTTGATCATCATTTTCATTCAGAGTATTGATTATTTTTGGAATAGCTTGAGTTCGAGTAGTTTGAAACACAATATTAAAAAAAAAATCAATTCCTTCTCTTAATTGAAGAATAAATACTGGATAACCTTCTTTTTGTAATTGGTATGCCCAATGGGATACAAGCCAAGTTTTCCCAAACCCTGCTTCCCCTAGAAGGAGAAATAATTTTTTTTTTAGACATGAAGCTGTGTAAAATTTGTTAAATATTTCCGATACATCTTTCCGTTCGATAAATATTTTTTGATTGAACTTAATATCCATTCTACTACTCATAATTGCTGTAGAAACTTGTAGATCAGCTAAAGATTTAAGTTTTAAATAAGAAAGATGAACTTTTGTCTGATCAATCAACTTATCATTCTTTATTTCATTTCCACAATATTCACAAATATTATTTAGTTTTCCTATAATATTCCCAATAGGCCAACCACATTCAGGACATTCTTTTGAATTTTGGATTAATTGTAGTTTTTCACGGAGTTCTTCTTTATTTAAATTATATTCTGTCATTATTACCAAGATTTTTCAAATCATATTAGAAATATCAAATAATAATACAATTTATGTTCTTATTAAAATTTTGAGAACCATTTAGAGAATTATATTTACACATTCATATTATTGTCCTTTATGCATATAACATTTGAAATCAATAACAATAAGGTAATCGGTGTTTTATTCACTTTCGAAAGAATATTATCTTGAGAAAATTTATCATTTCATTTTGTAAACTGTGCAGATTTTCTGCCTTCATGTCATTTCATATTTATTTAAAGAATGTCATTTCATTTTTTTGACTTTTCATTTTCCTCTAAATATAAAAACAAAAAAAATATTATTTCATTTTCCATATCCACAATAGGGTTCATAAGTTTGAATTAAAATAAAAATGAATAAAGATGAATTAAATTAGTGAATCATATATGTGACTCAAATATAAAAAATATAATATATCATGATTTCCATTTTTTTCAAGAGAATTATAATTGGCTTTATTTCATATTAGATAGTGGGATAAACCTGAACATTTTTATTCTTTGACATTTTCTTAAAAATATTATATAGCGCACATCTAAGAGATTGAAAATCATGGCAGAAAAGAATCAGGAAATCAAATCAGGATTAAGGGTATCAGTAAATACAATGTTAATTGGCATCTGCTTTACGGTGTTTACGTTAATTTGGACCCTTGATAGGGATGGAAATTTTAATTATTTAATATTGTCGCAGCTTGCGATTTCGATCCCTTTATTACTCAGTAGCACAGTATCCTACTCCAAAGTTGGCTATAGGAAGAATCCTGATTTGTGGAACCGTTTTGCCGTGTTCACCTATTTGACAGGGTATAGTTTGATCTTAAATGTTGTATGAATCATGATTTATGTGGCGGATTTATTCTATATAGCTGTGATTTTCTTCCTAATTGTATGGGTTCTGGAAATTATTTACTCGATTATAGATGTAGCGGAAGATCGAAATAATCTTAAAGAACGGATTGTGAAGAATATCTATCTCATAGTCCTTCAATTTGTGTTTGGATTGGGAATAATTTTAGTGGATTTTTTAGTCTAATACAAATCAAATATTGGAATTTAGTTTTTTTCATTTTAAACTAATAAAAAAGTGACTTACTTGATGGTATGATCTTTACTCTTACGTAGTTCATCCTAAAGATTGAGATTTTGCTTTTTTTTAGAGATTAAATCAAATTGAAATAAATTTTAATAATTCCATAACTACATACAAATATGCCAAAATGTCCAAAATGTGGAAAAGAAATCGATCTACCCGTAGTAATCAAAAGACAAGGGAAAGGTTTCTTAAGTGGAACTTTTTACTTTATGTGTTGTCCAGAATGTGATACGATTTTAAATGTAAGATAAAGTAAGAGAAGTTTTTTTTTTTTTTATTCACACAAATTGATGTGGGCCCTTTTAATCTTATTGGAATAAAAATTGGAAATATTGTAAAAAATGATGAAATTTTAGTTTAAGCTGTATAAAAACTATTAAGAGGAACTTTCTTTGGAATATTCTCAAAAAAAATAAACGGGACAGTTTAGAATTATGCTTAAAAGGTAGATATTTCTTAGAGTACGAGATAATAATAAAGAGGATAATGGAAAAGAAAAATAGATTTGAATTTGCTCCTTTTGAGTATATTGATGTGATGAATAAATTAAAGACGATCAATAATTTTGTGCATTTAGAGCAAGATGAAGAGACATTTAAGTTTCAAGAATTTTTTAGGGATATTGAGGTAAAGATCTCGTATTCTTTTAAAGAAAAAAACTATTCGGCAGAGATCAAAAATCAAGCTAAACAAGTATTTCACCCTACTAGAAGTGAATTAATGGCAAAGGATTTGGATACCTTGATTAGTTTCATAGAATTTGAAGCTAGATCGGCAGAATTTACGAATTTTGTGGGATATAAGACAAAAAATAAAATAATTAAAGAGCTGTATGCACAAAGTGAGGAAATAGTCAGCTATTTATCATCTTAAACGAAGCAAAATATTCAGAGAAATCAGATATTTGAATAAATAGCATGAAATTTAACTTGAGTAAGGGAAAAAAGAATTTTTTAACAATTTTTAAATCAATGTATTCATTGGGTGATCTTTATTGCCTGAATTAAGAATAAATATATTTAAAATCATAATATTATGTTAAGTTCAATTTTAGGGAAAATATTCACTTCAATGAAATTTAGTAAATTAATAATTAGGGGTAATATTTCGAAATCCTTGATGGCGACATTTTCGTCTATTTTTTAACAACAAATTTCCGATTTTCAACTATTGAATTAGAGTATATTTTTGTCGATCGAAGATTTCGAAATATTCCCTAACTAGGGATTTTTATTAAATAAAAAAATTACACTAATAATTCTTGGGCATATATTGTTCTAATGGGATTAAGATTTGCATCGATATGTCCCCCCAAAATTTATGCACCAATTCTGAAGAAAAATCAAGATAGATTTACACATCTCCAAAAGTTCATGAAACTTATTAAAACACCATTAGAAATTGTTTCATTAAAAGATTGTGATAAGAAATTTCAATCCAAGAAAAATCATAACCCTATAGACTGAAAATAGAAAAAAAAAAGAAAAGATCTAAAGAAGATCTTTAAATATTCTATACTGCAAAATTGGGTATTATTCCAACATAAAATTGAGCAATCCTTAAAGCATCGATAATATCGACCATACCATCAAGATTAACATCAGCATTGACAACATCTATTTGGGTATCATCCAGAATACCAACATAATATTGAGCCACCATTAAGGCATCTACAATATCAATACCACCATCATGATTCACATCACCTAATTGACTGGTGGGATCTAAGAGGACTTGGAAAGTGACTTGATCCGAGGTCATATCCCAATTATTTTGAGTAATTTAATGTTTTGGTGTTTATGGACATATTACCATTTTTAACCTTCTAGTTGAATTATTTGCCTCTATTGTCTATTTTATTCCTTAAAAAGTCAAATACAATTATTCAATATATTATATACTAATTATGCGTAAATATATTATACAGAAGTGCATTTTACGGAAATATGAATTTTATATAAATAAACATTTATATAAATAAATGTCAAAGATAATAGTAGGTTCCATAATTATTATACCATTAACAATGAAACCCAAGTTGATTATACTATGATGACATTTAAAAGAGAATATTTTGAAAAGGAATTTATCCTTTTTTTAAAAAACTATAAGATGGTTGGAGGAAATAACTATCACACTCGAATCCTTCGACAAGTAGATCAAAACGAACCTACCATCAAAATTAATTTTGAGGATCTTGAAGAACATAATATATTTTTTGCCCAAGCCGTAGAATTGTGTCCCATAGAAGCGAGGGAAGCAATAATTGAAGTGCTAAGTGATGTAGTTAAATCTAATCCAGATAAAAAATCCAATAAAGACTCGACTAAAATCGTAGAGATTTGTTCATGTGATCCTAGCCGACAATTGGATTCTATTTCCCAAATGCCTATAACGGCTTAATTATTTTTTATCCCCATTCTTTTTTAACATTATATCTAGATGACCTTGTATAAAGTTATGTGTTTTGAGATATTGTTACAGAATTTTTCATATTTGAAGATTTAGAGATAAATTTTAAGTTTTTAGTATGAAAAAACTAGAATCAATAAAATATATTGACAAGGATATGAAAAAAGATTTTTGTAAACAGACCAACAATAATTAACAATAAGAATTTCTTCTGAAATTCTTTAAAATGAAACTTGAGTGAAAAAAATGCAAAAAGCTCTAATAATTCGAGATAAAAAGGCGCCGAATAGTAAATTTGATGAAAATTTTGGATTAGATGAATTAAATCAATTATTATCTGAAGGATGGAAAGTAGTTAATAGCACTGCATTAGGTTCAGGTAATGCTCATTACCATGAATGCCTTGTTGTTATTGAAAAAGATTAATTTTTTTTTTTTATAAGGTTCAGAAGTAACCTAAATTCCACCTTTTTTGAATATTCCATAATCAAATAATCTTAATAATGCATCTTTGATATTGATTCTTAATGAACAAGAATCAAATTCTTCTAGAGAACGCTTTTCTAATTCTAATAAACCATTTTTTATATTTCCTATTCAATAAGTCTCTGAAATTTTTTCTAAATATTCCAAAATGATTTTAGCCTGAAAGAAATAACTTTTTATGTGGTGTCGAAAAAAAAAGGAATAATTCCCCCAAAAGAAATGCCTTATCGTTTTTCCTGGCATACCCATAAATTTCATTGGTATCAAACACTAAAACGTAGTAAAAAGCGATATATGATTCAAATTTTCCAAAAAAATCAATCAGAAATCTTACAATCACAATCTCCTAAATCAACTTATCAACAAATAAAAATTCAGTTCTATGGACTTTCACTAATGAGTTGGGATCCTAGATCAGGTCCTCAAATTTTAGGTTCATATCCCGAAACCTATTCATTATCACAAGCCGCATTAATGCAAATTTATGCGAATTTTCTTGCCTCTCCTGATAGTGATTTTCAACAATTTTCCAATCAATCTCATTTTATTACTTTTCAATCAATTCCCTCCATTGACATCCCAGCATTCTTAATTATTGAATCTACGGAAATCTCTGGCATTGACTCTTTTGAAAAAATATTGAAGAAATATACCCAATTAATCTCTCAAAATCCTACATGTATATTTATCTATGATAAATCGATTTCAGAAGAAATGCCAGAATCATTTTCCGATTGGGCAAATGATTTCGCAATTCAAGACACTTTTCTTCAAGAATTTTTTTCAAGGCTAAACCGTATGGGCAGTAAAAATTAATTTTTTTTTTTTTTTGTTTAATTATTCAGCTAAAATAGTAATAATCATTGAGAACACAAACATTTTTTTTCTAGCGAGTATGATTGCAAGCAAAGAAATCGATTACAATCTAATCAAATGATAGAAAGTAAAATCTCTAAACAATTATTGCATCTGGTCAAAAAATAGATATAAAAAAAGCGAACTAAATTCAATTATTCAAGCAATTTTTGACACTTTATACATCGGATATTTGAGGTGAGATTACTTTCACCACAATATGGACAAATAAATTCATCCGATATTATTTCCAACGTAGATTTAGTATTAGTATTTGGAGATATTAGATTATTGCATTTAGGACATACTTTACTATTTTTTGGGATTCTATAGTAGCATTTTGGACAAGAAATTTGATCTTTGATATTAGACTTGGGTGTACTGGCTAATTCTAAATCGAGTTCACGATCTTCTTTCAGAGAAGATAATATGAGTCCTACTCCAGAAATTAACATCATTACCCCTAAGATTCGAAATATAAGCATAATACTTGAAAAAAAATCATTACTAAACACAAAAGACATACCTGTAAGCATAGTACCCATTAATATTAACATTCCACCTAGCATTTTCTTTATCATAGTTTTTCCACTCTATTATTCTAAATTACTTATGTATAATACTTGTTTTAAGAAAAAAAAAAAAACTATAAAAATCCAGGACCGCCAGGCATACCCGGTCCAGGCATACCCGGACCAGCAGCACTATGCAAAGATCTATTACCATATCTCTGACCATACATTAATTTTATTAAGGTACCACATTCTTTGCAAATTAAAACAGGCATTTGGATTATGGGTTGTTGATACTTGTCGGTCATTTTTTTCATAACTTTTGCTTGTTTTTGCATCTGTTTCTTCATGAGGCCTTTAAACATCCCTGCACCTCCACCCATTTGCCCCATCATTTCAGCCATTTGATCAGGAGCGTTCTCCATTGCGTGTTTCTGAAGTTCATATACAGCAGGATCCACTTCAACATCCATAACCGTATATAGCATATTAAGAGTATTTTTACAATAAGGACAATTTGTCATAGTATAAGTTAAATTGAGGGGATATTTAATTCCTTTTTTTTTTATATTTCTTGAATTTTCTTTTTTTCTATGGGAGTTAGCAAATAATGGATGTTTAGTAGTCTGAATAATTTGGTATATTACTAAAATGAATCGCGATATAGAAATTAATCAAAGAACTCAAGATATATTTAAATAGTGTTATCATCATTACAGAAACGTGTTTTAAATGAAAAAAACTCGTGAAGTGTGTTTGAATAGAACAATTAAAATTGGGGGATTGGTTGGACTGCAATCACATGTTCGAATAAATTGTTGGTTTTGTAATCGAGCAATATGTTCCCATTGCAATAAAGGAGGAGCAATATGTAAAGAATGTTTCAACACAGTTTCGTCAAATATTCAATCAGAATTTAACCAACTAATGAAGTTTAGAAAAATTATCATTACAATAGTAGGAGGTGTTTTTGTTTTGGGCCTATTATTAATCGGATTAGATTATATGGGATTAAATCTAGAAGACATAGCTTTATTAGTAGGAATAATATGGATATTTCTAATGATAATTGGAGAGGTTATAATATATCTCCTATCGGATTCAATTAATACGTATTGGATGGTAAAAAAAGCATAAACTAAACCAAAGTACCTTAGTAAAAGTATATCGATTGAAATTATTATATAGAAGAAAAAGTGGAAAAAAAAAAAATATTTTATAAACTAACTCAGGATTATTTAATTTCCAAGTGACTCCATCGATAATTACCCACGTAATGGATAGTGTAAAAACCATCAACTTTAGCAGGTAAACTCCAACTACCTACCCATTTATTTGTGAAATCTACCCCATTAATAGTTAAGGTTTTTAAATTCCAACTGTTGACATAATTAGGAATTTCTGCAATCTTCCATGTGAAATCACCTGCACCGTCTTGAGTAAATGGAGCAGTGATTGTATCACCTGTTGGTGGAGGAGGAGTAGTCCCAGTTTCAGTGGTAGCACTAGCTTGGGAAGAAGCAGGGCTTACATTACCCGAGGTATCAGTTGCCGTTACCTTGTAATAATAAGTTGTTGCTTCATTTAATCCAGAATCGGAATAAGCACTACTTGTACTCGATGCAATTTGTGTGGTTCCACTAGGTGTAAAATCACTTGAAGTGCTTCGATAAATGGTATAAGAGGCAAAATCGGATTCAGAGTTATCATTCCAATTTAAAGAGATACTTGTAGTTCCAGTGGCACTAGCGGATAATCCAGTTGGTGCTGCGGGAGGTTGATTATCAGGATTATCGGTAAATGTGGCAATAATGTGTGTGTTGGAATTCATTGTAATGGTTAACGGATTAGTATTACTAGATACATCCCCACTCCAACCTGAGAAGGTCCAACCTGCTGAAGGTGTTGCAGTTAAAGTAACTGAAGCCCCATCTGGAAAACTTCCTCCAGATGGAGTTACGCTACCAGAGCCAAAAACGGAGGTAGTTAAAGTCCAATCAGTTCCAGTTTCAGCATCAGGCCAAGTTTGAAATTCATTTTTAAGGTAGTTACCCCAATCTGTTAAAGTATAACCACTGCTAAATATTGACCAAGGTTCAACTTTACTACAGGCAGACCATGCAGCCATACTTATCTTCATGTCTTGGCAGGCTTGGATTATTTGAGCAGTTCCATCATGGTCGTCATAATTTGCACCAAATTCGGTTACAAAGACCGCATTCCCCATATTCATGGCAGCTTGAACATTAGTATAAAATTGGTTGATATGAGCATCACCCCATGAAGGATCATCAAAATA
>CAYPTZ010000029.1:0-14142 GCA_964413395.1 uncultured archaeon
AAAATGTAAGAAATTCTTTTTTTTTTCCTTTATTTTTATTAATTATGATATTAGTATAAAATAATTATTGTATTAGTATAATATTTTATTTCAGTTCAATTATCCAAACTTAGTGATTGTTTATGAATAATGAGATTATCAAAGGTAAATGGGCCTTAGTGACTGGCTCAAGTAGAGGGATAGGCCAACAAATAATTGTTGGTTTAGCTAAATTGGGATGTAATGTTATAGTCCATGGTCGTAAATTAGAAAATACGGTTAAAACTCTCAATATGATTAAAGATTATAATGTTGACTGTTTTGCTGTGAAAGGGGAATTAAGTAATAAGGTTGAAATTGATAAAATAGTCGAAATTGTGAATGAAAAAACGAAGGGAATTGATATTTTATATAATAATGCTGCAGTTATGGCAAAAAATTCACCCATTTTTGAAATACCAACTGAAGAATGGGAAAGAGTATTTAGTATTAATTTTTATGCAATAGTTAATTTATGCAATGCCTTCGCCCCAGGAATGCGAAAAAGGAAATTTGGAAGAATAATAAATACAACCTCAGGTATGCAAGACTTACCAAATTTATGTCCATATAGTATATCAAAAGCTGCTGTAGAAAAATATTCTCGTGAGCTGGCATTTGAATTAAAGGATGATAATGTTCTTGTGAATTATTTAGATCCTGGATGGTTAAGAACTGATTTAGGAGGCCCAAATGCCGATCATAGTGTGGAAACAGTTGTCCCGGGGGCATTAGTGCCTGCTTTATTAGAGGATAACGGTCCTTCTGGGCGATTATATGGTGCTCAAGATTATAAATATTTGAAATAGAGTTTTTTTTTTATTATTATTTCACTTTATAAAGATTTAATAACGCTAAAGATTAGATTAGAATAAGATGCGCAGAGTTCTTGTTTTAAAAGGAGGAGGTGTCAGAGGTATCTTACAATTGGATGCTCTTCGAATTTTAGAAAAACATTTTAAAAAACCCTTGCATGAATTATTTGATTTAATCTGTGGTACCTCTGTTGGTTCAATCACAGGTGGAATTATTAGTTTAGGAATTCTGCCAATGGAAGAAATAATCGACTCTTTTCTTAGGTATTTTCCAATTATTTTCCATAAAAAACGATTTACTCCTATATTTGGGCCTCTATATAAAAGAAAAAATTTTGATTTAATGTGGAAATCCATTATTGGTCAAAAAGAATATCAAATGAAAGACTGTAAAACTAAATTTATGTGCACTGCAATCAATCTATGTGATAATAAAACTCATTTTTTTAAAAGTTGGAAACAAAATGATGAAAATGAGTTTATTCGGGAAACTATTGCAAAATCATTTGCTGCTCCTTTCTATTTTGGTGAATATGTTGATGAAAAAAATAAAGCTGTATGGGTAGATGGAGGAGCTGGTGATACAAATAATCCTTTAGATCGAGCATATGCAGAAATAATTAATCAAGGTTGGTATAAGGAAAGGACTGAAATTATTGCCATAGGAACTGGGACTGCAGATTTATCCATTCCTTATGAGAAAGCAAAAAAAATGAAACAATTTAAACAGATATGGACATTTATGAATCCAATGGAAGGAGGATTGGCGAGAATTCAAAGTTCGATCAATAAAATAGAACAAATGGAAATTTTAGCCAAGGCTAATCCATTAGTAACCTTTAAAAATTTTGATGTTGATATTGGGAAAAAATATAGTGGTATTGATAAAGTAAAATATATACAAGAATATTTGAGTTTTGGAAGAATAATTGCCGAAAAAGTCCAAAAAGACTTAAAAGAATGGAAAATCCCTTATTATTAGACAAGGTAAGAAATGTCCAATTTTTCAAAAAAAAATTTATCCAATAATTTTTATATTATGGTTTTTTTTTTTCATTTGATACTGAGGAAAAAAAATGAAAATAATTGTCAAAAGTTTTTATTTACATTTAATTTGTAAAGTCCGTTGGCATGCATAACTGTATTATTTTTCATAGACCTTAGTAGATCATTCTTATTTTAACTTTACTTTATAATTTTATTATTTAGAATCATGTGATGTATAAAATTAGCTATAGATAAATTCATGATCAATAATGCTAATTTTTTCTAAGGAGATAATTATGAAATATGGTATGAAAAATCCATTGATACGAATAATGATAAATTTTATAATCAATCTACCTATTAAGACATTTTAAATTCCTAAAGAGGAAATTCCAATCGATAATATTAGCTGAAAGGCCATAATATTTAAATAGAATCCAAATAAATATTTATATAATCATATTTTTAAATTAAATACCTTGAGGCTAAAACCATGATATCTATTGAAAAATTGATAATAAAATTTTCATTTTTTAATTATTCAAAAACATTTTTCTGCACTTGGTGGCCTTGGCAGTAATTAATTATAAAGAAACCAATAAAATTAAAATGGTATCTAAATAAAAATTACTGAGATGTTTAGACTTTCTTCTTTTTATTGGGTAATAATAATAATAATAATAATAATAATAATAATAAAAAATAAAATATCAAATTCAAAAGTGTGAAAAAAATGTCAAAAATTGAAATGGGAATTAAATCTTTAGTTGCAGGAAATGCAATTAATCAAGAAGAAACTCAGGATATAATGCGAAAAATTATGTCTGGTGATGTAAATGATATTCAAATTGCGAGTTTCTTAACTGCTTTGAGAATTCGAGGGGAAACTCCTGATAATATTACAGGAGCAGCAAAAATTATGCGAGAATTTGCAAATGGAATCCATCCTAAAGAAACCAAACATATGGTAGATGTTGTCGGAACTGGAGGGGATAATGCAAATACATTCAATATTTCTAGTCTCGCAGCTATCGTTGCTGCAAGCGCAGGAGTAACTGTTGCTAAACATGGAAATCGCTCTGTATCATCAAAATGTGGCGCTGCAGATATATTAGAAGCTCTTGGAGTGAAAATTGACCTTGAGCCATCAAAAGTTGAAGAATGTATTAATTCAGCAGGAATAGGTTTCATGTTTGCTCCAAAATTTCATCCGGCTATGAAATATGCTATGCCTGTTCGGCGAATGTTAAAAATGCGTACAATATTTAACATTTTGGGCCCTTTAACAAATCCTGCGAGTGCTGAATCTTATGTGTTAGGTGTGTATGATAAAGAACTTATCAAACCAATTTCTGAAGTAATGAAAAATCTTGGTGCCAAACATATTTATGTTGTTAATTCTGAACCAGGAATTGATGAAATTATTCCTATTTCAGAAGTTCATTTTGGAGAAGTAATAGGACAAGAAATTAAATATTATTCTCTAAAACCAAGTGATTTTGGGGTAGAAGCTATAAAATTGGAGGACATCCAAGGTGGAACTCTTGATAAAAATTTAGAAATTGCAGTCAACATATTAAAAAATAAAGAAACTGGTGCTAAAAAGCAAGTTGTTTTGATTAATGCTGCATTTGCAATATTAGCATCAGGATTATCTACAGATTATAAGGAAGCATATAAAAAAGCTGAAGATACAATTGAATCAGGAAAAGTGTTAAAAACATTAAAAAAATTTGTCAAAAATAGTGGTGGAGATCTCGCTACTTTTGAGAAATTATTCTCATAAGGTGTATAATATGACCATTTTGGATGATATCGTAAAAACAAGATTTGATTATTTTCCATATATACAGAAGCTATATGATGAGGTAATTGAAAATTCTGGAAATCAAGGTATTTCTAATTCTAATGAGAGAAAAACACTTTCAGAAGTACTTTCAGAAATTTCAAATATTGGGATTATTTCTGAATTAAAATGTGCTTCACCTTCAGAAGGCTCAATTATTAAAAATAATTTTAAGAAATCTGATGATTTATTGAAAGATTCCAATAATTATTTAAAACAAATTAAGAATCTTACTATGTCGAATATAAAATTGATCATTAATGATATGGTTAGTTGTAATGCAATCGGAATTAGTGTATTAGTAGAACCCTTAAAATTTCATGGCAGTTATGGAAATTTAAAATATGTTAATGATATCACTCCATTATCAGTTCCAATTCTTTTAAAAGAATTTATTGTGGAGGAAGTTCAATTAAAACTTGGTAAAATATATGGTGCGAGTAATGCATTGTTGATAGCTTCCATTTGTGAACCTTTACAAATGGCTAAAAAAATGGTTGAGAATGGTTTGGAACCCCTTGTTGAGATCCATGATGAAAATGATCTAAATCGAATAGTTCCCTTAAAAGAATTTAATTCGCCCTTTATTATTGGAATTAATAATCGAAATTTAAAAGATCTATCAATTGATTTGGATAATACTATTAAATTAATTCCTAAAATTAGGGAGATTTTTGGTCCTAATCAAATAATCATTTCTGAAAGTGGTATTTTTACTCGCAATGATATTTTAAAGGTCGAAAAAGCAGGAGCAAAAGCCGCTTTAATTGGAACCTCAATAATTAGGTCCGATGTTAGAAAAAAAATGAGTCAATTGCTCAATAGATCCTTTCCATACACAAAAATTTGTGGTATTCAATCATTAAACGAAATATCTTTTTTAAAATTTCCAGTTATTAATTCATTTGGAATGATTGTTGACGTTCCTACAAGTTCTAGAAATTTAACTGTAAATCTAGCAAGGAATATTATTCAACAATCCCCAAATTATTTTTTAAAAGTAATAGTCATAAAATCAAAGAATCTTACACAAATTATTTCTTTAAATGAGGAATTGAAACCTGATTTGATTCAAATACATAACTTTGATGAATTGGGCGATTTAGGAAAAATATCTCAAAATTTATTAAAAAAATTCATCCTTTCCTTTAAATTAAGCAGTTCATCATCATCACAGATCATTCAAACAATTTCTGCTCTTCCTGATAAATTTTATGCAATACTATTAGATCCTAGTGAAGGAACTGGAAAGAAAATCAATATCATTGAAGCAAAAAAAATAGTAGATGCATTTCCATTGAAAAGAATAATTATTGCTGGGGGAATAGATAATGAAAATGTTGCTGAACTTTATGATAAAATCAACCCTTTTGGGGTAGATATCAGTAGTTCTGTTGAAAATAATGGTAAAAAATCTGCAATTCTAGTTAATCACTTTACAAATAAAATTCAAAATATAAGAAAATAAAAAACACAAATTAATGGTAAACAATGAAGAAATTAGATTATTATAAAAAATTTCCTGATATACATGGAAAATTTGGTGAATTTGGCGGTCTTTTTGTTCCGGAGACTTTAATTCCAGCAGTTGAAGAATTAATAGAAGCATATAATACTATTGCCCAATCAAAAGAATTTAAAGAATCTTTCCAAGAAATTCAAACAAATTATATGGGGAGGCCCACTCCTTTGACTTTTGCAAGAAGATTAAGTGAGAAATATGGATGTAAAATATATTTAAAGCGGGAAGATCTGCTACATGGCGGGGCTCATAAACTGAATAATGTTATGGGACAAGCTTTACTTGCAAAAATGATGGGGAAAACAAAAATAATCGCTGAAACTGGAGCAGGACAGCATGGTTTTGCTACAGCTGTTGCAGGTGCTTATTTTGGCATGGAAGTTAAAATTTTTATGGGTGCAGTAGACATTGAACGGCAATTATATAATGTACATCGTATGAAAATGCTTGGTGCTACTGTTGTTCCAGTAATTACAGGTTCTCAAACATTAAAAGCCGCAATAAATGCTGGGTTACAATATTGGATTTCTCATTTGGAGGATTCTCATTATTTAATGGGGACAGTTGCTGGACCTCATCCATATCCACAAATGGTTAGAGATTTTCAAAGTATAATCAGCGAGGAAATAAAATCTCAAATTCTTGAAAAAGAAAATAGATTACCTAATTCAATAATTGCTTGTGTTGGTGGTGGATCTAACGCAATGGGTGCTTTTTATAACTTCATAGAAGATACCGATGTAGAATTGTGGGCTATTGAGGCTGCAGGTAAGGGAAAAGACACGAATGAACATGCTTTAGCTCTTGGTAAAGGAATTGAAGGAATATTGCATGGTGCACAACAGTTTTTGATCCAAGATTCTGAACGAAATATAGAAGATTCCTATTCAATTTCTGCAGGATTAGATTATCCCGGAGTTGGGCCTGAGCTATGTTATTTAAAGACAATTAATCGACTTAAAATTGATGGAATATCTGACCAAGAGGCTTTAGAAGCGTGCATAGAATTGTGCAGAACTGAAGGTATAATACCTGCATTGGAGTCAAGTCATGCTGTTGCTTATGCATTTAAATTAGCTAAGGAAAAAACCAAGGATGACATTATTATAATAAATCTTAGTGGACATGGAGGAAAAGATGTTCAGACTATTATTAAGCAAATGAATGAGGGAAGAATATGAAAAATATTAGTGAAACTTTTCAAGAATTGAAAAAAAAGAATGAAATAGCATTTGTTCCTTTTTTGACTATCGGTGATCCTAATCCTGAATTATTTTTGGAGATTGTAACAAAAATTGAACCCTATGCTGATTATTTAGAATTTGGAATACCCTTTAGTGATCCAATTGCAGATGGTCCTGTGATTTTAGCTGGAAATTTGCGAGCTCAACAATCTGGAATAAATTTAAGCACTGCCTTAGAATTGCTCAAAAAAATCCGAAAAATAACAGAAAAACCAATAATTATTTTAACGTATGCAAACATTTTGGGTGTGCATGAAGAAAGAAAAGAAACTATTCAAAAACTTCATGATTGTGGTGTAAATGGGGTTATCGTTGCGGATGTTCCTTTTATTGAAGCAAAACCATATTTATTGGAAACTAAAGAAGTTGGCCTTGATCTTATATTATTAGCTACCCCTACAACATCAGAAGAATCAATTAAAAAAATAATTAGGGGTGCTCAAGGCTTTTTATATGTTGTTTCTGTGAAAGGTATAACTGGAGTTCGCACAGATATTCAGGATGAAACTAAAAAAACTATTGAAAATATATTGAATTGGAAGAAAGGAAGGGAAGATTTACCTATTTTTGTTGGTTTTGGTATTTCTGAACCAAGTCATGTTATTCAATTAAAGGATTTAGGGGCTGACGGTGTTATTGTAGGATCTGCTTTAGTCAGAAAAATTGAACAAAATATCTCTAATCCTGAAAACATTTTAAAATCGGTAGAAAAATTTGTAAAAGAGATGAAAGAAGCAACAATAAAATAAAAAATCAGTGAAATATTATGGATCTTAATGTAAATATTCAAAAGCTCGGAAATATTGATAATATCTTCAATTTCTATAGATATATTATTGATAAAAATGAATTAAAAAATCATACCTTACTAGAATCAAGAGATTCTTCCCCTCATGCGAAACATTTTAGTTTTCTTACACTTGAACCTGATTTTATGATTAAAATAATTCAAAAGAAGATGGAAATATATGATGTTTCAAGTGAACAAGGGGAAATTTTAAAAAATTTCTGTGAAAATTATAAATCTGATGAAAAAGAAGCTAAACTCGCCTTTTCTGATGAAGTAAAAAAGCCTCTACCAAGCTTAGAAAAACTTCAAAACTTTTTCCCAACTATATCTACATCAATACCTGAATTATTTCCTCAAAAGGTCTTTTCAGGGGGATTATTGGGGTATATTGGGTATGATATATTATCAAAATATGTTGGATATCAACCATCACAAAAAATGACGAATATGTTTCCTGATATTTTAATGGGTTGCTTTAGTCGTGTTTTAGCCTACTCTCATCAAAGTAAGACCTTATATGAAATACAAAATTCAATTAAGCGTAATCCTATTAATGCTCTTGAAAATGTCGTAGAAAAATTCAAAGCTTCAACTAATTATTCTTTAAATATGAATGATTCTTTTATAAAGGATAATATATCAGAGATTCATAATCGAAATCCATTTAAATCTAATACATCCTTTGAAAAATGGGAAAATATGATTGAAAATACAAAAGAGCATATTTTTGCTGGTGATGTGATACAAGCTGTTATGTCAAGGAAAAAAACATTCGATTCTGAAGTGAAACCTCTTGATGTATACGAAGCTTTACGCCTTGTTAATCCTTCACCCTATATGTATTATCTTAATTTTGATGGTGCTCATAATGGAGATGTTCGAATTATTGGTAGTAGCCCAGAGCCAATAATAACAAAATCCAATACTAGCTTGAATACTGTACCTATTGCTGGAACTAGAAGGAGAGGGAAAAATCCCGAAGACGAAATTCGAATGGAAAAAGAGTTATTAAACTCAGAAAAGGAATTAGCGGAACATATCATGCTAGTTGATTTAGCTCGAAATGACCTTGCACGGGTTAGCGAACCTGGGACTGTAGATGCATATAAGCTTATTGAATTAAAAAAATTTCCTACAGTAATGCATATTGTGAGTCAGGTTAAATCAACATCCTATTTATCTCCATTTAAAATTTTAAAGTCTATGTTTCCTGCTGGAACTGTATCTGGCGCCCCTAAACTCAGAGCAATGAAAATGATTCAAAAATATGAGGTTGAAAATCGAGGTCCTTATGCGGGCTGTGTTGGATATATCAATTTCACAGGGGACATGGATATGGCAATTAGTATTCGGACAATTTTCAATAAAGATAAACACTATATTGCACAAGCTGGTGCAGGAATTGTTGCTGATTCGACACCACAGGAAGAATATATAGAAACCGATAATAAATTGAAAGGAGTTCTGTCTAGCATTAATGTTGCAGAATTATATATGGACAAATAATAATTTTGGGGAAAAAAAGAATGGAATATATCAAACAAATGGAAAAAAATCTACCTTTTGTGGCAACTGATGAGAAAATTTTATTTATCAATAATTTAGATTCATTTGTCTATAATTTAGTCAATTATATCTGTACGATTTCGAATGCAAAAGTGAAAGTGGTTTCAAATACAATTACATTAGCAAAAATTAAAAAATTAAATCCTGATAAAATAATTTTAAGTCCAGGACCAGGTCATCCAAAAACAGATGGGGGGAATATGTTAAAAATAATACATGCTTTCAAAGATAAAATTCCCATATTAGGTGTATGTTTAGGGCATCAAGCAATTACTGAAGCTTTTGGAGAAGATCCTACAATTCAATATGTGGGTCGAGCAAAAGTTGGGCCAAAACATGGAAAATTAAGTAAAGTTTTCCATAATGGGGAAGAATTGTTTAAAGATATTCCCAATCCTTGTAGTGTTGTAAGATATCATTCATTATCTACAAAAGCTGATTTACTTCCGCAGTGTTTAAAAATTGTGGCATTGGCTGAAGATGGTACTATTATGGCAATAAAACATAGAGAATATCCAATATTTGGTGTTCAATTCCATCCGGAATCAATTATGATGAAACCTTATGGAATAATAATATTAAAAAACTTTCTTGAAATGTAATTGTTTGTTCATTTTTTCTGCATTTTTTTTTTTTTAGTTTTTAGTGTTTGAATTGTTTTTTTAGTTTTTAGTGTTCGTACAACCATCCAAATAAAGATTCCAAACATCAGAATCATTAATGTGAACTTTATATAATCAAATATTCCAAATGTTCCATTCTCGATAAGGATTTCCATATCAATTAATAAATCTGTGCCAAAGAAGAGACTTATCAATGTTACAGTCAAATTTTGAAGATTTTGAACATGAGTTTCTTCTTCTTTGATCTCATCTTGTGTATTTTGCTTATCGATGAATATTGTGCTTAGTACTTGCAAATTATTTTCTATGCCATGTTGAATATTATCTAAATTTTCGTGAATAGCATACATTTCTTTGCATCTTTGCTGAATTTCTGTGTAGTGCTTTCCTTGATTACGTAAGGATTCTGTGAGATGTGGTCGAATGTACACATCTAATGATTCTTTTAAATAAGATGTTTGATCTAATTCATTTTTGATTTCCCCCAAATCCTGATTTTTATATTCATTTAGTACTAAATTTAAAGCATCTTTATCAATTTCTTCACCTATTTTATACAGAGTAAATTTGATTGTATGAAAACTACAAATTGTCTTGATAACAAAATAATAGAGATATCCCGTGGATTGGGGTGTTCTATCGTCGATTATAAAACATTGTTCGTAGTTTTTAGTCTCTAAATATAATAAAGCAGAATTTCGTAAGATTATTTGTATTTCTGAGGTTCGATTTGATAGATTATGATTTATAATATCATCAAAGAAAGATTCTTTATAATCGGAATAATCATTAGAGTAAATGTGTGCCCATTTTCCAATTTCTTTTTTATATTGTTCACATTTATCATCAGTCCACTTAGTATTCTCTAGAGAATGTGAATGCCCAGAACTGATTGTGATTGAGTAAGGATTTGCTGTTGGGTCATAAAAAAAATTTTCGTTATATTTTAATCGAAAATTATCCCAAATCAAATTAATTAAAAACTCCAGATGGTTGGGTCTAATTTCCTTAATATCAAACCCTAAATTTTCAAATGAATTTGGGATTAGTCTAATTAAGAAATATCCAACAATTTTGTATGCTTTTTCATGATATTGATAATTGAAATTTGGAATAATTGTGTGCCAATTTATTTCAGCTTTTAAATGATTGGCAAATTTAACCATTATTGCACGATTTTCAGGTATAATCTCAGGTGATATATTACTAAAATTTTCATCTTTATTCAATAAAGATTCAATATAGGAATCCATTTGGTCTATCTGTTCATTGATCTGAGCCTCATCCAATCTAGAAAATGCTGCAAAACAAAGCCATTGCTCTTTATAAAAGAGTTAAAAAGGATGTGGTTGAATTTGGGAATGGTTTATCATTATTAGTGTTAAACAGGGAAGATAAAAAAAACTTTTAAGTTCTATTCTTGAATTATCAAGTAGAATTAATGAGGTGTTAATTCAAATATTTAACTTGCTTTTCCACTGTATTAAAGTTAAATAAAAATATTAAGAATTTTAAAATAAGTTAAATTTGAAAAAAGGTTTTGAATCCAATTTTGAAAATCTTTAAATTCATATTAAAAAAAAAAAAAAACATCCAAACCTTTTTACCATCAAAAAACAATAAATTATTGAATTTAAGAAGAATAAATCTACTTTAGGTAATTACATGACTCAAGTTCAGGCTATGAAAATCGGAATCCTCGGATTAGAAAACGCAGGAAAAACATCAATAATTAAGACTTTGCAACACACATATCAAATAGGCCAACCTTTGTATCCAACCAAAAACGTAGAAAGAACTTTCTTTACATTATTTGGACAACAGGGTTCAGTATGGGATTTTGGTGGTCAAGCAATCTATAGAAATATTTATCTTAAAAATCCAGATAGATTTTTATCAGGGATTAGATATCTATTTTTTGTTATAGATGTGCAAGATTTTAATCGATTTCCAGAAGCTTTACAATATTTCAAACGAGTTTATGAGTATTCTTCGAATCAAAATCCTCAATTGATAGCCTCTATTTTATTTCATAAAAGTGATCCAGAATTAATTGAAAAACCCGAAGTCAAACAGAGAATTGATAAATTGAAGAAAGAAATCCATAGAATTGGTGAGGATATTGAATTAGGATTTTATGAAACTACTTCGTATGATCCTTTATCTGTTTTTACCGCATTTTCATTACCCATTGTTGGAGATCAAGCTATTTACAGTAGTTTATCCACGTTATTTGCAAATTTTTCTCTGAAATTTTCTATCGAATATATGGCAATTCTTGTTGATGAAATTCTTGAATTGGGATCATTTAGGTTAAAAACTGTTAATCAAGATTTTTTAGATGCTTCCATGCAATTTTGCAAGAGCTTTTTTACCTTAGAAATGGATCCGAAAATAAGATCTTATCTTTTTGAAGGATATAGGTTCACAATTGTAAAAGGTACAAAAAATGATATTAATTATACTGTTAATTTTGCACATCCTTTGGAATCTGATGTAGATTTACCTACAGAAAAGGATATTCTTGCATTATTACCAGATATTGATGCTTTAATCGAAGAATATAAACCATCATTTTTTTAAATAGGTAACTAATTTTAAGTTATTTTTTTGGAGAATAGAAGTATTGATTATTTATTCTTTGTTTTCTATCAACAGAACTCCCTTTTTTGTTAATTCGGGCTCTGCCAGTTTCATCATCACGACGAAAAGTTATATCTAATATTTTTAAAAATTCATTCATTCCATCAGTTTTACTTAAAGGGCCAATTGTTTTACCCTCAACCCCTGGAATTCCAGTAAAAAGGAATAATCTATCCGAAAGGGCATCGATTATGCTTATATCATGTTCGATTACTATTGTTGTGGCAGAATTTTTTTTTGTAATTGCTCTAATAACGGAGCTTATATGTAATCTCTCTTCTACGTCAAGATATGCGCTCGGTTCATCAAGAATATATAAATCTGCTCGTTTTGCCAGGCATGTGCAAATATATACTCTTTGAAGTTGACCTCCCGAAAGTGATTTTATTGGAGTATCCAATAATTTATTAATTCCTAATGGTAAATATAACATTTGCATCATATCATCGGAAAAATCATAATTTTGGGAATATTCCATTATAAATTCCTTAACTGAACCGTTATATTCATTCGTTATATATTGTGGTTTATATGACACGTAGCAATTTATTTCTTTAAAATCACTATTTTCATCTGGATTTAAGTTTCCTGAAATAATTTTTGCAAAAGTTGACTTTCCCGTTCCATTTTCACCAACAATTCCTAAGATTTCTCCTTCATAAATTATTCCAGGATCAACTTTTAGGTGAAAAGAATCAAAAGTTTTTGATAATTTTCCATACTCAAGAAAAATTCGTGCATTTTCCCATGATCTATCTGCAACACTTCTTCGAAATCCGATTTTCTTTTTTCTGAATTGAATGTTTTCAGTTTTTAAAAATCCATTTAAATAAGCATTTATACCATTTTTTGTGGTTTGAACTTTTGTTAAAACTCCAAATTTATGGGGTTTGCCATAAAAAAGATGAGTTACATCACTCATATAATCCAAAATCGCTAAATCATGTTCAACTACAAGAACAGGGTATTCTTTATTGCTCCCAAATCCAACAGATCTCGCAGATAATAATTCTGCTAATTTAATCCTTTTTTTAACATCTAGAAAAGTGCATGGTTCATCAATTAAATAACAGTCAGCTTCCTGAATCAAAACCAGAGATATTGCAAATCTTTGAAGTTCACCACCAGAACATTGTTTTAATTGTCGATTTGCAATTGCATGGATGTCTAAATCTATTAAAATTTTATTGAAAAATGTAATATCGATTTTTTTTTTTGAGTTTAAAATTTCAATTACAGTCATATTCTTATATTCTTCAAAAAGTATTTTTAATACCTGTCTTTTATAAGCTACATTGCGTTGATTATTATATATTTCTTTAAAATGAGTTCTCATCTCATTTTCCTTGATATTTTTTATCAAATGCTTCCACACAATATCTTTATTCGTATTGATAGACTTTCCAAAATTAGGTTTAAGATCTCCCATTAATATATTTAAAACAGTTGATTTTCCTATTCCATTTGGTCCGCACAATCCAGTAACTCGACCAGGTAATAAAGTAGGTAATCCAAATAATCTAAATCCATTGATATTTTGAATGTCTTTTTCATTTTGTTTGTTCTGTTCTTGTAGTTTTGGAGTATATTCATGAGATATTAAAGATTTTTCAGGTTCATCTAAGATAAAAATTGAATAAATTGCATTTCTTGGACAAATATTAAGACATATTCCGCAACCGATACAAATATCATGATCAATGATTATTTGATCTGATGATTTTTTATATTTGATTGGAACTTCATCTTTTTTGATATGTGGCTTTTTTCTTTGATTGCTTTGTGAAATTGGGCATCCTTTAATGCAGATTCTAGTACATGCTTTTGGTGAACACAAATCATAATCAATTAAAAAAACTTTTTTCATTGCTGATAATAAGAATGTTTGAAACCTCATTATTTTTTCGATTTTCTTATGAGGATCTATCAAAAATCATATAATTTATTTTTTTGTTCTTTTTGTTGAATATTTTTCCGATTTTTCAAAATATATCCTTATTTGTATTGAGTCGGATGTTTTCGTTTGGTTAAGGTAATAATAACTTAAATCCATGATTTATCAAACTCATTTGGACATAATGCGCATCA
>CAYPTZ010000030.1:0-14005 GCA_964413395.1 uncultured archaeon
ACCACCAGCATCTAAGGTATACACATGACTTTCTCCATCTTCATCAACACCCGCGATAACAATCATTACATAAAGTGGAGCCATTTTTCGTTGATAAAGATAATTTGCAACCATTTTGCCCATTGCTTTTACTGATATTTTATAGCCTTCTCGTAATTCATAAATATTTGCCTGAGCATTCATTATTCGGGCTAAAGCTTGGAAATCTCCAATTAATCCATAGCAAGTCATTGCAACACGTCCATCTTTTGTTAATGGAAAAATTTTTGCAACGCTTTTATTATTTACTGTATACCCCCATGTACTCCGAGTGTCGTTTGCTAGAACAACACCGTCTTTACATTTTATCGCGACACCACAAGCACCTGGAATCCAAATTTGTTGAGCCATTTTTTTTTCTCGAATTTTTTTTTTTTTACTATGATTTATAGAAACAACAGTGACTTTAATTTTTTTTTTTTTTAGAATTCATTTTATTTTCTAATATAAGATAATGTAATTCAATTACAAATTTGAAATTACTGACATATTTCCATTTTCGATGATATTACAATTCTTTTTTCTTTCATATATAAGAATAGAAAAAAAAACTAAGCTACACATGAAATTCGGTAGATTAGTTGTGAGTTTTATATATATTTTCTTTTCCAATTTCAATCTTATGCAATTTTTCATAACTATATTGAAAGATTAATACTGTGGCAATGAGATAGGATCCAAAATAACCAATAATCACATAAGGATTATCAATCATTGTTAATATTAGACATCCTATTAAAAGTCCAATCGTACTCCCCCAAATTAAGCGCCTCATCTAGTTGACCTCAAATTATTATTTCTAAAAAAAAACGGATATTTTTCTACCAAATACTAATATACATTACAAATATTTATATGTGTGACAATTGTGTCATCCTTAATTATTAAATCAAATTTTAATTTTAAAGGTCAATAAAAATAATCTATAATTTTTTTAAGAGTTCGGACTTAATTTGTATAATTATGAAAGAATTAAGCCATGCTATATTAAATTCAAAAAAGTCTAGTATCAGGAAATTATTTGAGCTTCTAATTCAATCAGGTCCAGATGCTATCAGTTTTGGAATCGGTCAACCAGATTTTAATTCTCCTGATTTTCTTAATGATGCAATTATTCAGGCTCTTCGTGAAAATAAAACCAAATATGCTCCAGCAATGGGAATTCCTCAACTAAGAGATATGGTTGCTTATAAATTTAAATCAGAAAACAATCTTAAATGGGTAGAGAAGGAAAATGTAATTATAACAAATGGAGGAAGTCAAGCATTACAGTTAGCTTATGCTGTCCTATCCAATCCTGGTGATGAAATTATTATTAATAGTCCAGCATTTTTAAGTTATTATTATTTAGCTGAATATTATGGATTAAATTGTGTGGAAGTTCCAAGACTAGCTGATTATTCTCCAAATATTGAAGGTATTAAGAAAGTGATAACTCCAAAAACTAAATTCATTATTATTAATTCTCCAAGTAATCCGACAGGATATGTGCTAAATAAGGATGAAATCGATTCAATTGTGGACATAGTCAAAGAAAATGATTTGTATCTTATTAGTGATGAAGTATATGAGAAATTTATATATGAAGATGCAGTGCATATTAGTCCTGCTTCCTATGATGGAATGGCTGAACGAACTGTAACTATAAATGCTGTCAGTAAGACATTTGCAGGAACCGGTCTCCGATTGGGATATGTTGCTGCTAATAAAGAAATAATTCTTAATATGGAAAAATATATTCAATATACTACTGCAGGAGTAAATCATCCCATCCAATATGGAGGAATTGCAGGATTAAAGAATATAAAAAAACTTCATTTAGATAAAATAGTTGAATCTTATAATGAAAAACGAAAAATTTGTATTGATCGGCTTAAAAAAATGCAATTTGAAGTTATTGAACCTAAAGGTGCTTTTTATATAATGCCTAAATTGAATAAAGATTGGAATATTTCAGCGGAAGAATTCTCTAATGAATTAGTAAAGGAAAAACATGTAGCTTGTGTAGCTGGTGATGGCTTTGGTTCTTTTTCAAAAGATGCAATTAGAATATCCTATGCTACTTCCAATAAACAACTAGAAGAAGGATTCAATCGCATTGAATTATTTTTACAAGAAAGAAATCTAATATAATATTTTTTTTTATTTAGAGAATTTAATACACTAGCTCCACTACTAATTTTTGACGGTTTAAAATGAAAAAAAAAGGAATTGTATTATTTGGTTATGATAAACCAAATCGATATTCATGGGGAATATTAATGGGTTTCATCGGATCTGATGAAAAATTAGCCAATAATTATGATTTTTGTCCTTTACCTTTTCAAATTTACCATTCTAAAATTCATTCTGATTATTTTAACCAAATAAATTTCCAAAATTATGATTTTGTTGTTTTAGCATATTCATTGTTATCTATTCAAATGAAATCTTTCCAATCAGAAATTAACGATACTCATGATTTTTTCCATAAATTTCATAAGAATATCATCAATATTGTAGGAGGCGCGCATGTTTCTGCAAAACCTACAGAATTTATTAAATATGGTATCGATTTTGCAATTGTTGGTGAAGGAGAAATTGCCTTTTCATCATTATTACATGCGTTATTAGAAGATCATATAGAATTAGCCAATATGAAAGAAATATCAGGTGTAGCCAAGCTACAATCTCAATATATTCCTGCCTCCGATCCCGAACTAGTTGAAGTTGGGAAATATCCTCCTTATTCTGAATCTTTAAGATTATTTGGTCCTATTGAGATTTCAAGAGGTTGTCCTTTTAGATGTAAATTTTGTCAAACAGGTAATAATTCAATACAAATGCGACATGCTTCAAGAGATAATATCATAAAATGGATTAAGCGAGCTTCTGAAATAAAATATGATAAAGTGTGGTTTTTAACTCCAAATGCTTTTGCATATGGCTCAAAAAATGGAATTTCTCCTAATATAGAAAAATTACATTTATTGCTTTCTCAAATTCATGATATAAAAAAAATTAAAGGGATCTATTTTGGAACATTTCCAAGTGAAGTACGACCTGAATCGGTGACAGATGAAGTAATGGAAGTTGTTCTACCTCACATTGCTAATAAAAAAATATTAATTGGGGCACAATCGGCATCTAATAGATTATTAAAATCTATTTTAAGAGGTCACACAATTGAAGATATTAGAAAGGCTATTGAAATTTTGAATAAGTACAATTTTTTAACTGAAATTGATTTTATTTTTGGATTACCAGGGGAAAATGAACAGGATATAATAGAAAATATTCATTTTTTTCAAGAAATTTTAGAAAATAAAATAAAGAATGTAAAAATTCACACTCATACGTTCATGCCATTACCTGGTACTCCTTTTGAGGATGAGAAAATAGGTTTAGTTGATTCAAAAATAGAAAAAATTATTGGGAAATTAGCTAAAGCAGGTAAAGCTTATGGGGAATATCAAGCCCAAGCAGGAATTGTAAGAAATAGATATTCTAATTAACATTAAAAAATTAAATACTACATAATTTTAGGTTTAAAATTTAAAATATAATCAATAATAAATCAAAATTTATAAGTTTGAGAAATTATAAGGAAAAATGATGAGCTCGGTTATAATCAGTCAAGGAGATAATCCAGAAAATACCTTAAAAAAAGGATTGGCATTATATGAAGAAAAATCTGGAGTGATTCCTAAGTCTAGAAAAGTTTTAATTCTGTGTGATTGCCAAATACCTCAAGGATATCCCGCTTCAGTTAATCCAGACACATTAGCAAGTCTAATCTCCTATTTAGTAAATCGTGATATTAGCGAAATCTATGTTCTTGCAGGTTCAATGATCAATTTTGATCCTATTAAAAATCTTCAAGCTTTAGGATTGGATTCATTTATTACTTCAAAAGGTGCAAAAATAATAGAATATCATCAACTTTATCATTCATCCCTAAAACAATCACAAATTTCAACTGATAAGGATGAAAATATTAAAAGCGCAGTCATAAATGATATCCCATTAATTAATCAAATAGATCAAATAATTATTTTAGCTCAAATTAAAACGGATCCATTAATTTCTCTATCATCATCTTTACCACTATTGAAATTTTTAATTGAACCTGAAAAAAGAATAACTGAAAAAGGAGTTCTTAAGTCTTGGATTGATCTATCTTTTCAAGTATTACTTGAAAAAAAGCCTACCTTATTTATAAACGATTGCTTCAATGTATTAGATGGAAATGGGCCATTTCTTTGGAAATCTCCTCATTCTCAAAAGATTGGCACAATATTAATTTCTTCAAATGCCGCTCTTCTTGATAAAGAAACGCATTTTTATCTTGGAATGAATCCAGAAGAAAATCCTTTTATCGCAAAAGCAAATGAATTAGATATTATTCCTCGCAAACATAAAATATATTCCACGGATCAAGATAAAAAAAAGGGGAAAAAAGATTCAAATAAAAAAAATTCAATTAAGTTACCTGAAAAGAATTTAAAAAATATTTATGTTCCCAAATTAAAACTATATTTAGGTGAATTAGATACTGATTTGCAATATTCACTAACTCTTTTTCTTTATTCTCTTCAAATTTTATTTATTAAAGATGGATATAATCTTGAAGATTGGGCGATAATTGCTGGAAAAAATCCAAAATTGCCAATTTTATCTGGGAAAGAATATTTAATCGTTTTTGGTGATGCTACGATCAATTCTACCAAAAATTCTGAATTTCGTTCAATCTCAAAAAAAAAACTTTCTGAACCATTTGAATTCATGGGAATTAAATTTGGTGATAATACATTACTCAAAGGAGAAAAGCTTGAATGGGAAATTGGGCAGAAACAACGGTTAATACGAAGAAAAATGGAAAAAAAACGTTCACTATATGAAATAATTATTAGTGATCTGAAAAATAACATATCTTCTATAGAAAATGACAAAAATATACTTGGAAATGAGTTAAAACTTGAATTGTCAAATGCAAATTATCGATTTAAAATTGAACAATGCAAATTGCATATCAATAATAAATATGAGATAATGGAATTTAAACATAGAATCCCAGATAGTGTTATGAATAAAAAAATAATTGACATTCCCGGAAATGTTCCCTTATTATGGGATGCCCTATATTATCTCAATATTTCTCTTAAAAAATCATTAATTCCAACATTAAATCTTAATATTAACGCATATGAAAATCTTTATCATTTTCCTACAATAAATAAAAAAATAAAAAAATCTCAATGGAAAGAGCTCAACAATAATTTAAAAAAAAAAATCAAAGAAAAGAAAGCAACCTTAATTCCAGACATAAAAAAAAAAATTCATATTCTACAATATGATGAAAAAATTTCAATTCAACTGATGAAAGATGAATTAGATGAAAATAAAAAACGAATAATGGCAAAATATAATCCACTTATCAAGGAAAAAAAAGATTTACTTAAAATTGAAAAAAAAAAAATACTAAACTCTAAGAAAAATAAATTGAAACTAAGTCAAAATAAGATAATTTATCATAATTCAGATGAAAAAAATGATAAATTATCATCTCAAGAGGGAGAGAACTTAAATGAATAAATCTAAATTAAATTTTAAAGAAATATCATACATTAAAAGTCAATTTTTTAAGGAATGGGTTGATATACTTTCTTTTGCAAATAAGAAACCTGCTTTCGATAGAAAAAACCCATTGATTAAAAAGATACCTTTACTTGATTTGGAGATAAATCCATTTATATTCCATAAATTATGGGTGGATATTTATCCCCTTTTTATGAATCAAAATCCAATAACTCTTGAAATTATTACAGAAAAGAAATCAATTAAACATATTTTTCTTCATAAAGCAAATAAATTAGGTATGTATGAAGAACTTATTCCAATAGAAATTAGTAAAATTCCTATAAATGAACTAGATTCAAACGAATTGGATTCTATATATGAGAAATGTAAATTAATTGTTAAAAATGAATATAATTTAGATTTAGGAAACATTCGTATCATTTCTGAATCATTGATTGATAGAATAGTAAATTGTTATAATCAGAAAAAATATTCATTTAAATCGGCAAATTATAAAAATAGTCTATTATCCTCATTATTCAATTATTTAGATATTATTATAGAAGCTATAGATGAAAAAGAATTTCTATATTATCCCGAATCGCTTATATTTGATTATCTTTATGATATGAAGAAAAAATATAGCAATACACAATTTTTTAATATCATCCAATTTATTGAACAATTTTATCCCCTTGAAAAATTTACCATTACATTAAAGGGAAAAGACTATAATCTTACATATAAAACCACTATTAAAAGATCTAAGATTAGTACTGAATTATGTAGTGGTTCCAACGATTTCCCACACTCACAAAATTTAACTATTTATGATACAAGTATATTAAAAAGTCTGAAAAAGAAATACAATACTAATTATAACTTTATTTTTGATATTGGTTTATTCATTGCTATTCTAAAAGAAGTATTCCTTTCAAGTATGCCTATATCACTTGAAAGAAAGAATGTTTTATTACAAAAATTTTTAGATTTATATAGATCTAAAGGAAAATCTTGGAATTGCTATCCTACCCCTTTGATATTTAATGAATTCATACGATATACGATGTATGCTTCTGGTGTTAGATTTAATCCAAATAAAATATCACATTGGGCTTTGCCTGAGATCTTATCTTTTCAAAATTATTTTATAGATGGAACCTTCACCAAAATTTTATATATCGTGGGGAATAAACCAAATTCCTTTAAAACTTTAGTAAATTTTGGAAAGAAATCTTCTTTTTCTATATTTCTAATTACTTTTGAAAATAGTGCAATTAAAAATTTTACGAAATTTTCAGAAAATAAATTATTCGATTTATATTCGTCAGTAGATTTTCAATCAAAACTATTGATTCTTAATGCTAAAAAGAAACCACATAAAATTGACATACATAAATTAATTTTAGAACAATTTCGAGCAAAAATATCTGAAGAATTTGGATTCATAAATCGTGTAAAATGGATGAGCTATAATTTATTTTCTGTCTTAATAAATAATTTATTCTTTAATTTGCACAGTTCGAAATTATTTCCATTGAGATTTTTTAAAGCTATTATTAAATCCTTTAAAGATTCAAAAGAATTTTTGGTTTTCCCTGACACTCCCCTGCATAATTATATTTCAAGTGAATCAGATTCAAAAATATTAAAAAAATATAGTCGTATTTCGACTGATCAAATGGAATTCTAGTAAATTAATCTTTTAAGTGAGGTTTTCTTGCAGCTAATGTTGCATCTAATCTTCCAATTTTTAAATTGTGGGGGCCTTTTTTTAGTTTTTCAGGATTATTAATCGCCTCATCATAAATAGCAATCATTGCTTCAATTAACTTATCTAATTCTCGTTTATTTTCTGTTTCAGTAGGTTCAATCATAATTGCTTCATGAACTATTAATGGGAAATAAATTGTTGGCGAATAAATTCCTCGATCTAGTAATGCTTTTGCGACATCTTCGGCATTTACACCGTTTGGAAGGTGTGCATCAATTACAAATTCATGCATATTTATTCTATCATAAGGAATAGAATATTTTTTCCTTAATTTTATTCGAAGGTAATTAGCATTTAATACAGAGATCTGACCAACTCTACGTAACCCATTTGCACCTAAAGCGAGAATATAACTATATGCTTTTACTAATACTCCAAAATTTCCATAAAAACTTCTAATTCTTCCAATAGATTCATCTTTTTTGGACATAAGTTCATAATAATTTCTTTTTTTTTCAACTCTTGGAAATGGTAAATAATCAGAAAGATTTTTCTTAACACCTACAGGACCTGATCCTGGTCCTCCACCACCATGAGGTGTTGAAAAAGTTTTATGAAGGTTAACATGAATAATATCAAAACCCATATCTCCTGGGCGACTAATTCCTACAATTGGGTTTAAATTTGCACCATCATAATAACATAATCCTCCGTATTTATGAACTATATCAGTTATTTTCATAATATTTCTATCAAAAATACCTAATGTATTTGGATTTGTCAGCATCAATCCAGCGACTTTTCCAGATTTCATAACTTCTTTTAAATCACTTAAAGTTAATTCACCATTCTCATCAGACTTAATTTCAATTATATCAAAACCTGCCATTGCTGATGTGGCTGGATTAGTTCCATGGGCACTATCTGGTACGATAATTTTTGATTTCTTTTCATTGCGCTGTTCAAAATATTTTTTAATAATTAATATTCCTGTTAATTCTCCTTGAGCCCCTGCACTTGGATTAAGCGAAAATGAATCCATTCCGCAGATTTCACATAATTGATTTTCTAAGTTTTTAATTAATTCTAAACTTCCTTGACAAGAATCTTGAAGTGGGTGAATATTAGAAAATCCTGAGATTCTTGATATTTTTTCATTAATTCGTGGATTATATTTCATTGTACACGAACCTAAAGGATAAATCCCCAAATCCACTGAATAATTTTTTTGACTTAAACGGGTATAATGTCTTACTATTTCAAATTCGGGGATATTAGGTAGATTGATTTCTTCAGTTCGTTGGAATTTTTTTGGTAGAATTGTATCAAGGTCATTTGTTTCAATATCCATTAGGGGAACAAAATTACATACATTTTCATCATATTTTTTATCAAATATTAACTCAATTTTATTCATAATTATTATCTCCTAATTTTGAATTGTCTCTTGATGATTGAACACATTTAATTAGCAATTCTATATCTTCTTTTGAATTCATCTCAGTTACACAAAATAAATATTGATTATCTCTTTTTGAAAAATAATTTGAGAGTCTTAAAGGACCTAAAATATCATTTTCCTTTATTTTTTTCAAGAATTCATTTTCGTTTGAAATTTTTGCTACAAATTCATTATAAATTGGATTTTTTGAAATAATTTCCACATTTCCCTCTTTCTGTAATTTTAACATAAGGTAATTTGCCTTTTGGATATTTTGATATGCAATCTGTTTCAATCCTGTTTTTCCCATGCAAATAAAATATATTAAACAAGCTAACATACATAAAGCTTGATTTGTACAAATATTCGACAGTGCTTTTTCTCGACGAATATGTTGCTCGCGTGCTTGTAATGTTAAAATAAATCCGTCTTTATCACCATTAATATCTTTAGTTAATCCGATTATACGTCCAGGCATTTTACGCATTAATTGCTTTGAAGCAGCAAAAATTCCCAAATTCGGTCCTCCGAATGAGGGAGTAAGACCTATACCTTCGGCAACAAATATATCTATATCATAGTCACCAGGCGCTTTCAATATACCAAGCGCGCTTGGATCTGGCATCGCATAGACAATTTTACATTTTTTTGTCTTTTCGCGAACGATTCTTGTTATTTCTTCAATATTGTGTAATTCACCAAAAAAATCGGGATTTTGAAAAATAATCCCTCCATATTCGTCATTAATTTTCGATTTCATTTCATCTTTTGTGGAAATTTCAACATCTATTCCTCTCCCCCAACAATAAGTTTTAACAGTTTCAATATATTCTGGATGAATTCCTTCTAATAATAATATTTTTTTCTTCCTTGTCGTAAATGAACATAAGGTTGCAGCTTCTGCCATTGCACTCGCTAAATCATACATCGATGCATTAGAAACATCCATTTTTGTAATCCGAGAAACAACTGATTGAAATTCAAATATTGCTTGGAGCATACCTTGAGATGCTTCTGCTTGATATGGCGTATAGGCTGTAAAAAATTCGCTTCTACTGATAACATAGTCAATTAATGAGGGAAGATAGTGATAATAAGATCCTGCTCCTAAAAAAGATGTTTTATAAACATGATTTTTTAATGCTAGATTATTTAGTTCTTTTAATAAATCTGCCTCAGATATTCCATCAGGTAAATTTAAATTTTCAATTAAAAGACTATTTGGTATATCAGTATAAAGATCTTTGAAAGAATTTACACCAATTTGTTGTAACATTTCTTCTATTGCTTTTTTATCATTTGAAATAAAATCCAAATTTATTCACTATGATGAATTGTAGTATAAAGTATATTTAGTTTACTTAGAATTTTCATACTTAAAATTCATAAATTTTCTACTATATTGAACGATTATTATTGCATAAATAATATATTTTTGTCAATGAAAATTCTAAGTCAGGATTTTTATTAAATGATAAAGAAATAAAAAAAAGGAATATTAGATAGATATGATTGAATTTTGCTATCAAACGGTTTTTTAGATTTTAGCTTTATAACCTGCTGCATCTAAAAGTTTGTCTAATTCACTAGCATCTGTAACTTTGCATTTGTAAAGAAATCCTTCACCATAACAATCTGCATTGACTTTTTCTGGTTCATCATCAAGCTCTTCATTCACTGAAATTACTTCTCCTGAGATTGGAGCTTTTATTTCACCTACTGCTTTTGCTGATTCAAGATTGCATATTACGTCTCCAGCAGTTGCTGCATCTCCAACTTCAGGTAATTCTGCAAAAACAATCTCACCTAATTGGTCTTGAGCATGATCGCTAATTCCTACAATGGCAATGTCGCCTTCTATTTTCACCCATTCGTGAGTTTCTGCATATTTTAAACCGTCTGGAATGTTTACCATTTTATTCTCTCCATTTTAATATAAAAAAATTTTCACTATTCTTTGAAGTGATTTATTACTTTTATATTTTCATTGTAAATATTTGATATTTATCATAATAAAAGTACGTTAATTTGATATACTCCAAAATGGAGTTTTTATTATTGACACTTTTTTTCTTTTTGACCGAATTTCCACTTCCAATTCTTGGCCTAAATTATTATATTGCGTTTGAATTAAAGCTAAACCGATGGTTTTATCAACACTTGGACCAAATGTTCCTGATGTAATCCTCCCAATTTCTTTATCGTTGAAAAATAATTTATAGCCAGATCGGAGTATTCCTTTTTCCTTTAAATCTAATCCAACAAGAATTATTTCCGTACCTTGTTCTTTTTGTTTAAATAATATCTCTTCTCCAATGAAATTTGAATTTTCTTTCTTTTTTACTACCCAAGATAAATTTGCTTCAATGGAGGTAATTTCTTTACTCAATTCATTCCCATATAGTGGATAAGCACATTCTAATCGTAAAGAATCTCGGGCTCCTAATCCGATCGGATGTGCTCCTGTGTCTAATAGGGCTTGATAGACACTTTGTGCATATTTCTTTTCACAAGAAATTTCGTATGATCCAATGATATTCTCGTTAATCTTTCCATTATCTATACCTGTATATCCTGTTCTTGAACAAAATATTGGAACAATTCCATTATTGGTTATTAAATTTGTATACCTCCAATGAAATCTTTTTAAATCTGAAAGATCTTTATCTGTTATATTGTTTAATTTACTATAAGCTTCCAATCCCTGAAATGCTATTCTTGCTCGTTCTAATGAAAAATCTCTAATTGTAACTTGGTAATCTTTGATATGATCTTTAATCCAATTGAAATCTTTACCATCAGTTTCAAATGTTTGACCATTTCCAATAATCCTGAATCTAGTTGCATTTTCTCTATAAATATAAAGATCATCAACAACACTTCCATTTGGATAACACATATGTTGATATTGAGCTTGAAAATCATTCATATCAATGCTATTTGTCATAATAGACTTTAAATATGGAATACAATCTTCACCTTCTAAAATAAATTCGGTCATATGGCAAATGTCAAATATTCCACAATGATTTCTGGTCCATAAATGCTCATTTTTAATAGAATTTCCCTTAAATTTAACTGGTAAATACCAATTTTCAAAATCCATCATAACTCCCCCCAGATGTTCATGCATTTCACTTAGGGGGGTTTTTCTTAGATTTAACATTAATGAATCACTTTTATTTGGTTTTGGTGATAGAAAATTCTTTATGATTTTAATTTGCTTATCAATACCCTCTTAAATTCTACATTTAAATATAACTTTTACTTAGAACTTTAAAAGTAATATAGGTCGTTATTAATTTTTGAAAGAATTTTAAGATTGAACAATATTTAAATAAAATAATTAGTAAATAAAGAATAAAAAATTTGTAGTTTTTCTCAAGAAACAATAAATATAATTCAACCACGAGTTATTTAAATCGAGATTCGAGAATTTTTTTATAGATCGCGAGTCGAAACATATTGAGTTTTAATTCTTCTTTCAATTTGCTTGATGCATTATCAAACAGATACCCTGAATTATTTTTTTTTTTCTTCATTTTTTATTGTATAGATTTCGAGACGCGTAGTTCTAACATAGCTTTTGCTCATACCACTATCAATCACTTGATAAGTTAGGATCTCGTTTAAAGGGAGTAACACCTCCTCTTGAGAATTTTGTTTCTGAAAATGAATTCCTTGAAGGTCAAGAGTCAAACGATCCCAATCATTAATTAAATTTTTCTTCATTTCAAGAGCATGACTATGAAAAGTATAGATCCCAAAAACACCAAATAGAGCAATAAGAGGTATTAATAATAGCTCAAATTCAAATGGTTTCATAGTGATTAACAAATAAATACCCAAAATTAGAACTAATAGCATTACAAAATATGCAATAGGAGCAATAATTAACATGGATTTATTCGATTTCGTACGGCTTTGCATTTTATTTTGCCTAAGAATGACAAATTTTTTTGATTCCATTTCAGGGGCAAGTTTTTGCATTATTAATTCTGTTTCTTGTTTTTCATCAATTTTTGGACTCATATTCATAACTAATAATTTATATACCTAAAATTCATTCAAGTTTATTCAATATAAAATATTGGATTTTGGATGCTATTTGAGGTAATTACATCAAAAATCCTGCCATTTCACTTAAATTAATAAATTACATTAGTGTTGAGAATATAAATGGAATATGTAAAGAATAGAAATAGTCTATTTCAATAAAAAAAAAGGTCTTTTTAGACCAAAAACAGTGATTTCTATTAGGAAGCAATTCAGATGTATTTTTGTAAGAGGGGTTTTTCTTGGTTCTATCTTTATTTTTACCAATTGATTTTAATATAAGATCAAAAATTCAATTTTAATTTATTTATCAACGTCTTCCTAAAAATTAAACCAATGATAACAGCTGGTCTCTTAAAAATTGATATAATGTAAAGTTATAATTAATTCAAATAGAAAAACGGAATCTTAAAATGAATTTTTTTTCATTCAATGAAAAAAAAAAAAAATTACGTTATTCAAGGTATGCAAAAAATGGTAAATATTGCAAAAAAAAATATTTTTCATGATAAAAAACGTTTCATTATAACCTCTTTAGGTCTGATTGCTGCATTTTATTTAATGTTGTATGGTAGTGGAACACTTTCAGGAACATTTCAGGAGACTGGTGTGTTAATTGAGAATACTGACACAGATATATGGGTTGTCCAAGAAGGTAACATCGATACATTTAGTCCCTCTATTATTAACCAAAGTAGTATCGATCAAATTGAGAAAATAGAAGGAATTAAATTAATTGAGAAAATTCTTCATACTGTAGTAGATGTTGAAATAGATGGCAAAGAATCTAAAGAAATATTTGTCGTTGGATTTAATTTGGAAAGTAATTTCAATTATCCGTGGGATATAGTTGATGGGAATATTCAAGATCTGAATAACGAAAATTCTATAATTGTAGATAATTGTATTGAGGCAAAATTTGGTAAAATTAAGATTGGTGATAAAGTAAATTTAAAAATATCTCAAACCGTTTCTTTTAATATTGTCGGAAAATCCCAAAATGCCAAATTTTTTACTCATCCATATTTTTTCACTTCATATGAAAATGCACAAAAAATTTCACCTTTAGGAGAAAATCAAACAAATTTTGTAGTTATCAAATTGGATTCTCAAAATAGTATTGAAGAGACTATAGCTGAGATTTCTGCAATTGATGGTGTCGATGCTTTTACAAAAAAAGAGATTCTTGAAAATAC
>CAYPTZ010000031.1:0-13575 GCA_964413395.1 uncultured archaeon
AATACATGATCAAGTGGGATTTGCATTAAAAGGATTAAATATCCGATGTAATCTTGATGTTGAACCTGATATGTGGTATGTAAATGTTGATAAAGGGCAAATAAATCAAGTTTTGAATTACCTAATCATTAACGCTTATACATCAATGCCAAGAGGTGGTGAAATTACAATCAGTGTCCAGAATAAAGAAATATTATTGGATTCAAAAAAAATTTCAAAAGATAAAATATTTAAGGGCAAATATCTCGAGATCTCAATCCAAGATCAAGGTATTGGGATTTCTCCACAAGAATTAAAAAAAATTTTTGATCCTTATTTTAATAAAAATTGCTATACATCTGGTTTAGGATTAACCACATCTTATTCTATAATTCGAAGACATAAAGGTTTTATGTGGGCAGAATCTACATTGAATAAAGGCTCCATTTTTACCATTTTATTACCCGCTGTTGATTCTCCTAGAGTAAAACATAGACAACCTTCTTCAGATATTTCATCTGATATTGAAAAAAAAAAAAGAATTATAATTATGGATGATGAAGAAGGAGTTAGGAAAATATTAATAAAAATGTTAAAACGTTTAGAGTATGAAGTCATTGAAACTAAAGATGGTAATGAATTGATTGAGCAATATGAGCACTCTGTAAAAACTGATAATCCTGCTGATGTTATGATCATTGATTTAACAATACCTGGCGGAATGGGTGGGGAGCAAGCTATTTCATTATTAATTAACAAATTTCCTAAAATAAAAGCGATTGTGTCCTCAGGATATTCAAATGATCCAGTCATGGCAAATCATCAGAAATATGGATTTATTGGAATTTTAAAGAAACCATTTACAATAAAAGCTTTAAAAAAAGTATTGATAGATATTTTTGAGCATTAAAACTGAACTTATTAATCATTAGCAAAAATAAAATAAGGATTGATTTCCTTTTTTTTTTGTTAATAAAAAAAAGGAGCAAATATTTAAATGACAGTATATTGGGCACCATTTTTACATGCTTACCAACCTCCTTGGCAAAGTGTTGAAGTCTTTAAACAAATATATAAAGAATGTTATATGCCGCTATTATCTATGTTAGAAAGGCATCAAAATGTGAAGATTACTATTAATATTCAAGGGTGCCTTCTAGATCAATTTGCAGAATTAAATCTTATTGAAGCAAGAGATATCATGCGAGATTTAATCGATGTGAAAAAAATTGAATTGGTTGGTTCTGCTAAATATCATCCAATATTACCTTTAATCCCTCCGAATGAAATCACTCACCAAATTAAACTAAACAATATTGAAATTTCTAAACATTTCCCAAAAAGCGTTCAAAAAGGTTTTTTCCCTCCAGAAATGGCAGTTTCTCCTGAATTATGTTCAATTATTAAAAATTCTGGATTTGAATGGATGATCATGGATGGAATTGCCAATACTGATACTTGGCCTAACAATTATATTCAGAAATCCAGTTCAAGTCTATTAACTTTTTTTAGGGATACATATATTTCAAATTTAATTTCATTTAATAAAATCGATGCTCAAGGATTTGTTAATCATTTATTATCAATGAATGAAAAAAATCCTTCTGAAAATTATTATATTATCACTGCCCAAGATGCTGAAACATTTGGTCATCATATAAAATACTATGAAACTAGCTTTCTGGGAAAAGTATTCTCTTTAATAGAAGATATACCTGAAATTCAAATTTCTTTTATTTCAGATTTGAAAAATAATTTTCCAATTCAGAATGGAAAAGCAATCCGTTCATCTTCATGGAGTACTGATTGGAGCGATATATCCTCAAATGTTCCTTATCCTTTATGGATACATCCCTTAAATCCCGTTCATAAATATCAATATAGAATGCTGAAAGCCCTCTATAAATTAATGGAAATATTAGATTCAAAAGCTCCAAAAGATACAAAGAATGAGAATTTTCTCCATTATTATACCACAGCTAGATATTTTTATGATGAAGCTCTCCATTCCTGTTGGTTATGGTGGGGTAATAAAGTTTCAATGTGGAGTCCCAATCTAATCTATAAAGGAATTGATTTAGTTATGAAAACTGCCTTAAATGCACAATTAGCTTTAATCAATTTGAAATTTGGTGTTGGAGATGAACTATATAGTATTATTATGGATAATAATGAGAAGCTAATGAATGAAATGATTGTTCAAGAGTCCCAAGGACAGCAATTAAAAACCTTTGGAACTTATGATTAGAAGAGATATTCATCAATTAGATGAAAACTAAAAAAATCAAGAGGCTTTTAAATTAATTATCTCTCTTGGATCTAAATTTTTTTTTTGTTACTTCTATATGATCTTGATATAATTTAACTCGTTTCATGTGTAATAGGACATTTTCAGCAATGTCTAGTAATTTTTGAGATGTGAATGATAGCATTGCCATTGTACTAGATTGTTCTTCTGTAGCTGCAGCTGCTTCTTCCGTACTTGCTGATATATCTTCTGAAACAATTGCAATAGATTCAATCTCAGATAAGGTTTCCTTTGAATTACATTCTTGAAGTTTACTTGAACTTGAAATTCGCTCTAGCATAGATGAAGTGTTCTTTACTGTTTCTCGAGATTTCAATGATAGTGAACGAACTTGTTCTACGACTACATTAAAACATCTCTCTGTTTCTCCTAGTCTTGTAACTTCTTTTACTGCATTAAGTGATAGAAAGATATTATTCTCTATAAAAAGATGTTTTTGTCTCACCAATCCCTATAAGATTAGATTACCATAAATTATTTTATAATTAGACAAAAAAAAAAACGAAAAAGAAATAATATAAAAAATTTTCATTATATTATGAGTGAATATCAGAAGAAAAATGAATATGATTACACCATAGAAGCTGTAGCCTCTGCATTAAAAAAATTAGATGACATAGAGAATTCATCTTCAAATTTGGAGTTTTTAATGGGATTTGATGGATATATTGATCTTCTATCTAACATGGTAAAAAACAGAAGTAGCATTTCAGATTTTGAAATTTATGATACTATGGAGGAATTTGGTCAACAAATAATTAAGATTGCAGGGAGTTCTGCATCTATTGAACGTGTTCTCAAAAAACGCTTGGCAGGAGGATTTGCGCCTAATATGGCAAGAGCTATAGCTAATATGGCACCAAAATCTAATGTAGATCTCTATGCTGCGATGGGATTTCCTGAAATTGATCCTCTATTTCAAGAATTACCAAAAAATGTAAATCTTCATTCAATTGGTAACAGTGGTGTAACTTTGGCAATGGAATTCAGTGATGGAAAAGTTATGTCGCAAGATATGGGGGGAATCTTTGAATTAGATTATAAAACTTTAATTTCTCGTATTGGAGGAAAGGATAATTTAATTGCTGCCTTTGAAAAAACTAATGCAATTGGAGCAGGACATTGGAGTCTATTCTTAAATATGAATGAATATTTTGAAAAATTTGTTGAAGAAATATTACCTAACCTTTCTAAACCTTCTGAAAAACTATTTTTCATGGATCCTGCTGATTTAAATAAAAGATCTAAGGAAGATATTCGAGAAATGTTGTCTCTTTTAAAGAAAATTGATAATTATATTCCAGTAGTACTTAGTTTGAATGACAGAGAAACAATTGATGTTGCAAATGTCCTAAAAGATGATGGTGTTGCTGAAGTAATCAAAGGAAACGAGAAAACCTATGAAAAAGCAGGAAAAAACATCAATTCTGTAATAGGACTAAGTAATCTAATTATTCATGAACCCCATTTTGCAACATTTACTAACGCCAATTCACATTATTGGGTAACTGAAGGTTATACGCCTAAACCAAGATTCACTGTTGCCGCTGGAGACCACTTTAATTCTGGAATTTTATTGAGTTTGCTATCTGGATTACCTCCTCAAGATTCATTAGTAGTAGCGAATTCTGCAACAGCAATATTCGTTAGAACAGGGATATCACCTTCAGTAGGAAACCTAAATAAATATATGTTGAATTATTTTGATTATATTTTAAATTCAATAACTGATTTTGAATTTTAATTTTTTATTATTTCTGAAAATAAAATAAAGAAAAAAAAAATTAGGAGTCAGAGATAGTATAGTCTTCACTATCTTCATACCCTTCTTCGGTTCGAATCATTATATTTATGTCAACACCGAGACCGAGTGTTAAATCTAAGAGATCAATTTCAATAGAATAAATTCTTTCGCTACCACTTTCATAACCAGTTAAAATTGCTGTGCTTTCATCTAAAGGAACTCCATCAATTTTTATTAAACTAGCAAATGCAATATACTCTCCATTCTCTGTTAATTTATAGAAGAGAGAATCTAAAGTAACTGTTTGGTTATGATCTACAGAAACATACAATGTGGCAGTCGCTTGAGTTGCTCCTGAAAAATGGCTATTACCATCATGAATTTCTATTTCCGTAACATTAATTGCTGTTGGTAATCTGGCAGTTAATTCAACTGTGTTACTTATTTCAGGATGTCCAGCAACATCAATTTTAACTTCAACAATATCACTGAGGTTTACTTTCAGATTAGTAAAAGCTACTTCTAGAATTACAATATCATCAGGTTGTAAAGTTGTTGTAGTTGTAGTTCCCTCGACAATCATTGAGTTTATCACAGTAATTGGTGCTGTACCATTAATTGCAATATTTCCTAAAATAACTGAATCAGATCCTGTATTTTTCACAACTAAACGCAATGATTCATTCGTAAAAGCTGCTGTCATTGAATTAGTCCCAGATATAATTGATATCATTTGTGATTTATTTCGAGGGACAAAGTTTGCTGTGTCTGCTGCAACTGTACCATTGCTTATACCTATTACTTTAACTTCAACAGGTACATTTGTTCCTACATCATCAATTTGCGCTCTGATCTTTGTGATATCTCCAGTATCCATGAATAGACTTCCCTCTAATATATCAAAATTAGTTATTGATGTATCATTGGCATATATTTCATTAATAGCTAATAATTCATCTCCACTATTGCTAATAGTAATTTCAAGTGTTCCATTGTCAAAGAGATATGAATCCTCATCGTAGTTTATGAAATATTCTCCAGCATTACTTAATTTTCTACTATATGTTGAATAATCATATAGATAATCCTCTTCAGGTAAGTTTCCAAAATCACCAACTATTGATATACCAAATCCTGGTCTACTAAATGCAATGTTGGATTTTCTGAATTCGTTTGCTGTGGATTCTATTTGAACATTAATATGTGAATAGAATTTATGAGGAAAATCACTGAATGAAATATTTGAAATAGAGAATTCAATTTGATTGATACTTTGAGGTGAAATTAATCGATTTGTCTCACTAATATCTTGAGTGTATATGTCCTCCATTATTATCTTGTCAAGTACCAATGGCCACATTCCTGTATTTTGTACCCCTATATTAGCTTGTAATGAATTATTATCTGGTTGAATAAAGATACTGCTATTAGGTTTGAAAACATTAAATGATGTCTCAACACGATCCACAATTTGAGCTGAAATTGTTGAATTTTCTATACTAAAATCAACACCTTCCTCATTAGTATATACTGCGTTCACTGTTAAATTATAGATTTCTGAAGTTGTCCAAGTAGGTTTAATTTGATCTGTATTAAATCCGACATATTTAGTTTCACTTGGTGCAATAGTTTTATCATTTGCTTCAAAAGTGATTGCTGTTTCATTTATAGAGTTTAGAGATCCTGAATAACCTAATTTTATTCCATTGATATCTAATTCATTTGATCCAGTATTTTCAACTTGAACATATCCATTTCCATCTGTATCTATTCCAAAATCATTAATTTCAAGAGATGATTCTAAAGCACCATAATCGACTTTGAATACTTTTATTAATCGATTAGCAGAGTAATAGGTGGGTGTAAAGTATTTCAATTTATATTCACCATTTACTGTATTATGTGTACTCCAGAGATCTCCATCATTATCTACTCTTGCATCAACATCAGCAGTTCCTTCAATTTCTTGAGCATAATTCATTATTGAAGGTGATTGTGAGTTTAAGCTTGCAGTAGATATGGTTTCTTGGTAAAACATTAACTTTGCTAAGGTAGTTTGGAACCATCTATCAAGATATGCTCCATTTGTTGAATTCACAAATTCTTTTTCATCGAATACTGTGTTAACTGGGGCGGTTTCTGATCCATACCAGTTATCTTTCTCCAATCCCATAGCTTGGTATGATTCTGTATTATCATTACAAATTCGTAACATCCAAGGCCATTTTCCTTCATCTCCACCAATATAACTTAATAAATGACCAAAATAGACTACCACGTATTCTGCTTGAAGTTTTTGGAATATTTCTGCACTATATCTTTCATTATCTTGCATCATTCCCATACCGGTGAGCCCTATTCGCGTTTGATTCCACGTACCGTTATCATTTACCGTCGTTACATCCCCTATTGATGAAAGCCAATATCCATAATCCCACCAAGATACTACAACAGTTGAAGAATCTAAATTATTATCCATCCATGATAATGATTCCTCCCAATCATGAAAATAGTTTGCTGGGATTAAATCTGTATATGGCATTTGAGTTTCTGCAAAATCTACCGCATGGCTGACTTGAGCAAATAATAACAATCCAATAGCTACATATACTACTACTCCTTCAGAAATTCCGACTGTTTTTTGAATTTGGCGTTTTCTTCTACGTGTTATTGTTTGTTCTTTCTTCATTAAGGCTCCAAAATATTTTAAAATATTTGATAATGCATAGCCTGCAATTAAAGCGACTGCAGGTGCAAATAAAAGAATAATTCGAATCATACTTCCAGTAAAATAGAATAATGTTAACACGAAAACAACCATGAATACATCTTCTAATTTTCCTCTTCGAAGCGCAAAATAGATTCCTGGAACTAATAAATATATTGGAACAAAACTATTAAAATAAAAGACACTCCACGGGCTAGGTGCATGTTCTCCTACTGAAGCAACTATATTGAGGGTCTCTCTTATATTTGGATTAATGATAGACATAAGTCTTGTTTGTAAATCAAATGGCAATAAATTAGGATCAACCCAAAATATTATTAATACAATCATTATTAGCGGAATTGCAATCCATTTTATTGAGTTGATAATTTTTTCGTAGTTATCTGTTCCCTTTTGCATATATAGCCAATGATATCCAATAAGAAAGATTTGGAATATAAAAGGAATATAGAAATCCATTGAAAAGAAGTATCTTTCCCAATTGAAATCAGGATTTATGGAATATATCATTAATCCGGATATTATTGAGACAGAATATGCCATTAATATCTTAGGATCATATTTATCAATTAAAATGATGATAAAAATGATTAAAGGAATTAATACAAAAGCAAAAGTTAAACCTCCCCAACTTAAAGCTAGATAACCAATTGATAGCCCTGCTAAAACGCTATCAGATAGTTTTCCGTATTTTACTGCTTTAATAAAGAATAAGAAAGTTGCTAATACTGCAAATACTCCAATTGTTTCGTTATCAAAGAAACCTACTACTGTTCTCTGAATGTGACCTGGGCTGAAAGCTAAGAAGAAAGCGGCTATTAAACCTGCTCTTCGATCTAAAATTTCTTTTCCTAGATGATACATAACTAATACTGTTAATCCGCCCATAAAAGCGGGGAAATAAAAACAAACCGTATACAATGAAATTGGGATTCCAATTCCATTTAATATTTCATAAATTAACGCGTTAGTTACTAGCAATCCAGGGCGTAAATTAAATCGATCTACTCCTTCAGGAAACCAGAATTGATAATCATGTAAGTGTAACCAATCATATAGGCCCACATCAACCAATTTTTGTACACTATCGTATTGATACCAAGGATCAAAAGCTTTTATCAACGTAATTCCATTGACTGCTGGTGAACATCGTATCAATATTGCGAGTACAATAATTAAGATTAATGATATATAAAACCATGGGGCTGCTTTATCAATTTTAACACTTGTTTTAATTTTATCTCCTTTTTCAGAGATATAATTTTTCATTTTACCCATTAAAAATCACTAAAATTGTTACTCTAGTTAAAGGAGAAAAATGGTCAATTCTTAAAAAAATATTTAGTAGGATCGATGAAGGTTATTGGTTTAAATTTTTATAGCTATAATTTCACCTTTTTTTGAAATCAATTTTTTTACTGGATTATTTTTTTATCTAAAATCGATTTCTTATCTCTTTTTTTTAATTACTTTTTTAGCTTCAATATAAATTAATCCAGATTTTTTTTTTGTAATATAAGGTGAAAAACCATTATCAATCATCATATCTAATAATTTTTGACGTTCTAATCCAATTCTTTTCTTTTCTTTTAATATGTCTTCAAATAATATTCTCACGAATAGATTATCTGTTTGCTCAATTTCAATTAAAATTATTCTCCCTAATTTTCTTAGAATTGCATAATTTGTCTCTAAATATGAATTAATCGCATCGTCTTCTTGATTTAAAATTAAACCCGCTCCTAAGAAACATATTATTGCATCGAAAGATTCTATTGGAAAATCTATTATTTTAGAAAATGTAATCTTTTTATGTTTGATATATTTTTTGGCGATATTTTCATCGAGATTGCAAAAAACTTTTAGATGATTTTCCAATTCAATAAATTCTACTATTTCACCTAAAACTCGATTAATATAAAGTGATGAATTTGATATTAAATATTGAGCAGAATTTTGTAAGTAAGAAGTTAATTCTTCTTTCCCAGAATCAGATAAAAAATAAATTTTTTTTGTATTGGTTTTAGTTTTTTCTACTTTGAAATCAATTAAACCCTTTTGTGTAAGTGTTTTTAATGCTGGATAGATAGTACCTGGACTTTTTATTTTTAAAATTTGCATTAAATCTTTACCATAAGTTGAGTTTTCTCTTAAACATAGAAGAATTTTAATCTGAAGTGACCCCTTAATTTTTGATTCAGTAAAGGAAATCTTATCCATATAATCATCTCATATTTTCTAATTTATGAATTAGTTTTTAATATTGATAATGCCGATATTTACCTAAATATATATTCAACTCCAATACAAAGATAATTTGAATGTAGAAATTTTTCTAAACATTAAAGAAAATGATAATAATAGCAATATTTCTGATGACATAAAACTATATGATTCTAGATATAATTCTAGAAAAAAAGGAATTATTTATTTGATATGAATAAAAATCCGAATATTTTAGTAATTTGAAAATAAAATTGAATTATGGTTGATGAAAAAACTGCTGAAAAAATAACTGCAGCAATCACCGAAGGAAAATATAAAATCGTCTCTAAACTTATCGATCCTTTGTTAAAGGAAGATCCAGAGGATATATCACTATTATTAGATTATGGATTTGCTTCAACTAATCTCCAAAACTTTTCTGATGCGATAAAATCTTATACCAAGGTAATTGAATTAATTCCAGAAAGTTCTTCAGGATATGCTGGTTTGGGTTTTACTTATAGAATACAAGGTGAAAATCAGAAAGCTATTGAATCATTTTTAGAAGGTATAAAAAAAGCAGAAGATAATGCTATGCTACATTTTGAACTTGCAGAGACTTATTTTGATTTAGATCAATATGAGAATGCATTAAAATCATATCATAAAGCGATACAATTTAGCGGGATCGAGAATGAAGTTGAGATTTTACATAGAATTGCTCAAGTTAATTTAGGGATGGATGAACCAGATAAAGCAATTGAAATAGCAAAAAATGTATTGAAAAAAGATCCAAATTATGTTTCAATATACAATATTCTTGGGGTAGCTGCCTATATGAAAGAAAATTGGAAAGAGGCAAAGGAATATTTTAAGAAATATTTAGATAAAATTCCTGATGATGATGCTGCCCAAAATATTCTACTTGAAATAGAAGAAAAATTAAAATAAATTTTCTCATTTTTAGCTATTTCCAAATTTTGATAAAAACTCATATTCTTATTTTGTATATGGTTAATTTTTAAAATTCAATAATACTAGTAATTTAAATTGATGAAAAAATTTTTTTGGATGAATTATTATATTTTTACCAAGAATATGTTAATTACAATACAATAATTAATTCTTCTGTCAATTTATCCCATCTAAATTAATCATTTTCTGTATTTTCTTCAATAAGAACTGAATTAATCTGCTTTTTTCTTTGTGAATTCTGTAGGGTTTTTTTTAATATCCATGGAATAACTAGAAATACTAATAAACCAAATAAAAAGTATCTTAAAAGATAGCCAATTAGTTGTCCCCATTCCGTTTCTGGGAATAATTCATCAATATCACTTGTTCCTTTAACAGATCCAAAACCTAATCCTGCTCCTAAAATTAATGCAATTATTTTATTTTTCAATGTTAATTGCTTGGGGTCATAATTTATGTGAATAGATTCTAAATTACCAAAAATTATATATGATAACAATAGTCCTGCTTCCATTCCAAGATATTTTCCTTCTTCAAAACCAATTATATAAACACCCAGTAACCATAATGTTAAAATAATGAATGAGCTAATGAATATTTTACGTAGAAGACTTAAAGGGTAAAATTTACTAAATTTTGGATAAATTATATAATAAATTTCAAGTAAAGCTAATCCAATGACTACTCCACCTATGACATCTTCTAAATCATGCATTCCAAGAGCAATTCGTGAGATGGGAATTAAGATCATCAATAAAATTAATATTCCCATAATAATTCGTTTAAAAATTTCAGAATGTTGTTTATGTTTTGTATAATATGTTATATTTCCATAGAGTCCTACACTACTCTGTGCATGACCGCTTGGAAATCCATAGCCATCTGATTGAGGTTCACCGTTAAATATATTTGAATTAGGTCGGGGGTCTTTAATGACTCCCTTAATAACTGAATTGAAGCTAGTAGAAACCATCATTCCACAAAAAAGAAATTTACCATATTCCTTATCTACTGCATACATAATTAAAGTAATAGCAATTACAAAGTATTCTTTTGTGCCCAATTCGGTAATTACATTAAAAAAACCCCGAATTATTTCATTTTCAATAAAAAAACTGTTATTTAATCCTAGTTCAAGTAGTAAAATACCAATTATTAAAATAGCTATTGTAATGATTGAATGAATTATTGCTTCTGTTTTACTTAATTTCATATTTTTATCTTCAAATAATGGCATAAATATTAATTAAAAAAAAAACAATTTAAGAAATTTATAAACCATTTATTATCAAATATATTCAAACATTCTTCATTGAATATTTAAAGAAATTAAATTGAAAGGGAATATTAGATGAAATTTATTTTAAGAAATAAAGAATAAAAAAAATTAGGCTTCAGAAACTGCTGTAAGTGTTAACTTACATTTAGCTTCTTTTAGCTTTTCTACTGCCCCTTTACTTGCCTTGGCTACAGTAATGTCCATTTTCTTGGTGACTTTGCCTTTTCCAATTAACTTATTATATTTTAAAGATCCAAGATCGATTACATAAGATTGAGCTGTTTTTTCTACTTTTCCCTCTTCAACCCATGCATCGATTTTCGATTCTAAATCTCTAATATTTATCGGATAGACTGCTTGAATTCTTCGGAGATTTTGTGGTCGAGTAAATCCTTTTTTTCCAATTCGCCATTTATCTCCATCTGGACCTGGAAATCCAAGAGATTTCATCTTTTGATAATATGACCATTTATGTTTGAATTTTCCCGTTGTTAATCCAGTTCCACCTTTCACTCCTTTGGCACGATGGGCTCCAATAGTACCATAACCTCGGGTCCGATTGGCATGCATTGCGCGACTTTTCTTTCTAAATGTTGTAGGCATATTCATTCACTCCTTAAATCATCTTTTTTAGGTAACTGTTGATCTTATCGCCAACATTCCCGAGTGATCCACCTGCACCTATTGGTTTCTTAATTCCACCTTTAAATCCACCGAGTGGAGGATGTAATCGAAAAATAGGTTTGAGATCTTTGATTTCCTTTAATCTAATTTTTCCCTCATAAATTGCCTTTGCTAAATCACTCACTGATTTGTAAACAGTGGCAAATCTGATATGATCATCTGATAAGGGTTTATTTCCACGCAAAAGTGCTCGTTTCTTTAATAAATTTTTAATAGATTCTTCAGATACAGGACCAAAAGCAATGTAATCTTTTGCTTTTTGTAACATTCCCCGGGTTGAAGAATCTGTTTTAATGATTGTAGCACTATTGACTGAATAAAGATTCATTAAATGAAGTGTATTAAGTATTTTTCGATTCATTCCATGAGCTCCACGAATTCGAATAATACACACTACATCTTCGGTAATTTCTTTCTTTTTCTTCTTCTTTGAAATTTCCACAACATTTGTTGGTTCATTTGCTTTAACTTTACTTGACATGATTTATTCACCACTTTTGGCGGATTAGAGATTCCAGTCATTTTTCACCATGACTTTATACATATTTTCTAAAGCGTTAAAAACAGCTTTAGCCATGTTAGCGCGTGATTTGGTATTACCTTTAGTAATTGTCCAAATATCTGTTATTCCTGCTAATTTTAAGATTAATTTGGCAGTATCTGAACAGGCTAATCCTGTGCCCTTAGGGGCAGGTTTTAAAGTAACTCGAACACTTCCCATTTTCCCAGATGTTTCAAATGGAATTGAGTGGTGGCCTCCACAATTACATTCCCAGCTTCCACAACCTCGCTTGACTGGAATAATAGCTAATTTTGCTTTAGCAATTCCTTTACGAATTCCTGGGCCTACTTCTTTATTTTTCGAATCACCAATTCCAACAAAACCGTTTCGATTTCCTACTACAACCGAGCATTTAAATCTGCTTTGTTCACCAGCATCAGTTTGCTTTTGAACCATTTTAATGTCGATAACCTCTTCTTTAACATTTGGAATAAGAACATCGAGTATTTCTTTTTCTTTAATTACATAATTATTTTTCAAAATTTCTTCGATAGAAGTAATTTGTCCATCTTTTACCATTCGTCCAACACGGGTTAATGGAACCCAATCGTCTAATGGATTGCGTCGAACAAATGGTTTTCGTTGACCGCCGCGTCGTTGACCGCCGCCTCGTTGACCGCCACCACGTTGACCGCCACCACGTTGACTGCCTGATCTATTATTATTTGGTTTATTTTCTGCCATTTATTACACCTTGCTTTCCATTGTTTTTTTAATATCTTTGAAACTACTGGTAATTTTCTTTGGGTCGCCACTTTTTTTAATTGTTTTTGAAAAGAGCTTTTTATACTTCTTTGCATCATCTTTAGATAATTTTTTTGCATATTCTTCAATATGATTTCCAGAAATTCGTTCTTCAATTTTATCTGAAAACCATTTTTCATCATGAGGTACTTCAATACCTGCGTCAATAAATCCTTTGAAAGCGGCTTTTACACGTTCATCATGAACTAAAATACCAACATCCAATATTGCATCGTCAACTTTTGATTTTTTTGCTCTTAATCCGCATAAATATCCTGCTAAATACGCTGAAGGAAGATTTCCTGTATTATAAACCCATTGAAATTCTTTTTCTAGCTGATTAGTATGACTTTGTGCTTTTATTTTA
>CAYPTZ010000032.1:0-13517 GCA_964413395.1 uncultured archaeon
AATTTTATGAAATAGATTCATTACACCTTTATGATATTTTGCGCTCACACTGAAAACTTGATATCCATTTTCTTTAAAATATTTTTTCCACTCTACTAAAACTGGCTGTGGGACAATATCAGATTTGTTTAAGACTAAAAAAACCTTAATTTCAGGACGATGCTTCTTAACAAAATCCTCTATCATTAAATTATGTGTTCCAATTGGATTTCTAGAATCTAAAATTTCAAGAACAAAATCTGTTTCTTTAATCACGGTATTAAAAATGTCACGCCAATGTTGTTCAGTTTTCAACTTAACTCACTCAGATTCTTACTTTTTAATTACTTTTATATAGTGAAGAAATTATTTATATATTCTATTAACTCATTTTTTTATAATGATGATATTCCTTTATTTGTAAAATTAATGTCAAAAAATATCCTATAATAAAATACCAATATATTGGAGTAAACAATAATAATATCACTAACATGAATATAAAGATTGATATTTCAAAGAACTTTATTAAATTGGATTCAGAATATCTTTTTATAAAAAACCATTTTGGATGTTTTTCAAGATTCATCAGATCTTCAACACGATTATATTCATCTTTCTTTAATAATAATCGAATTCCATGAATTTTTTTTGTATAGAAGAAATTATTACCCCAATCAATTAAATCAACGAGAACATGGGACAAATAAGAAATACCCATAATTTTTATAACATTTGATGAAATTATTTCTCCAATTATAAATAAAATAATTGGAAAATATATAGAGTGCGAAATTAGCATCCGGTGATTCTTATTTTGCGTAAATTTCACAATAAAAATATCATAATCTGCAACAATAGCCGCGAATACAATAGCGATATACCCTAAAAAATTAATTTCGATATAAATGCTTGCCAATGATGCAATAATTATTCCTAATGCCCAATGAAAATTTGAATGCATTGCTCTCTCCAATTTATTTTTAAGAAAACTTAAAGATTTCTAATTAACAAAAATAAAAAAAGCAAAAAAACATTATGTTAATTGATAAGGTATCATCTTTTTTTGTGTGAAAAATGAATTATAACAACAATTTTAATTGATGAATTATATGAATCTTGAAGAATTTAATTCTATGATTGCAGAAAGAAGTGCTGAAAGAATAAAACTGTTACATCATTTAGCAAAAAAAATCTGGTCTATCCGTAAATGGACGCCTAAAGAACTTCAAAATAAATGTATGGATGCATGGGATACTTTAAGTTCTGATATTGACAGTGAAATTGTCCCATTAATATCATTTAAAGAAGGAATTCCCATTAATAATTTAATCTTTGGTTCAGGGAGTTTTTCTACAGGAAATTTTCAACTGGAACAATTTGAACGAGTAAAAACATATACCAAAAATTTACCTGTGATCCCTAGTGGAATAATTGCAAATAAATCTGAGGAAAATGGATGTAATGCATCACAAATTTCAAATAAATTTAATTTACCTTTAATTGAAATTGATTTTAATGATTGGTATCACCAATTTATTGATAAACATGAAGAAAATCCTACAAAAGCAACCAGATACTTTTATAATTTGAAAGATCCAAAATCTCCATCTCTTGGAGAAATTACTCATAGGTTTAATATCAGACAAGACCAATTTCATAAAAATCTTGGGGAAAAAATTTTTTCGATTACCAATTCTGTGGCAAATATTGTTAGCGCACGTGGATATAATTTTCAATTTTGTAGTAATATATTTAAACATCAGCTAAATCAATTACCTCATATTAATGATACACATCCAGCAGATCTTAGCTATATTGATAAAAAAACTCAGGAAAAATTGTATGCAGGTTGGCAATCTGGAGCAATTCAATTGATGATGGATGATAAAATACATAAAACTTTCCATGGAAGTTTAATTGAAGTTGATTTTATGGATAAAATTTCTCAAATTAATTCATTAGATGAAGGCGCTCTTTTAGCTTTTAGCGAGGGAGTGATACCACCTATTGATAATGATATAAATATGACAGCTAAAGATATTCAAAACGCAATGAAAATTATTGATGATTATTTATTCTGTACTTTAGAACCAACAGGATTAATTTTACTTTGGGGAATAACAAAAAAAAAAGTTCCTGTTGTATATCAAGCATTAAATGGAGATCCCATTATAGTAAAACAAAGAGCTATTATTGTTGGTAATAAATTCCATAGTGGTGTTAATGTTTGGGGCAAAAATTTAGATGAAGATATAAAAGAGATATATGATTTCTTATTTCCTTAATTTCCTTTTTTTTTTTCATTAATTATTTTAATTTTTATTTGATTTTTTTGAATATTATCTTCAATTCTTTTTCTTCTAATTCTATTAGAATATGCCAGATCTATTTCTTTAATAAAGAAACACGATTGATCCTTTGCTTTTTCAATTAAAATCTTAACTGGACTTGAAGATCCACGTTTGAAATGAATTATTTTACTTTCTCCAAGATATTGTTTATTAAATTGTTCAAAAATTGAATTGCATGACACAATTGGAATTCTATTTTCTAATGCTCTGGCTTGAATATATGTAGTCCAATTATCTATGCCAGTAGATTGAATTAAAGTGGGACTAAAAATAATTTCACAATCGTTATTAATAGCTTTATTAACTAAAAAGGATGAAATATGTAAATCAAAACAAATTAATATTGAAAAATTGATGTTTAGATATGGATCCTTATATATATTTAGGCAATCTCCAGATGAAAGAATTTTTTTTTCCCCTTCATATAAATGGATTTTATCTTGTCTAAACATTTCATTTCCATTCTTAAAATAATATGAACTAACAAATGGTTTTTCAGAATTATTATGATATTCCCAAATTCCTCCTGAAATTATTGAAATTTTGAATACCTTAGACCAATTTTTAACTCGTTGGTATTGTTCATCGTATTGATTTTGTATAATATCAGAAAAATTCTTTGTAAAATCAAGGAAATACCATCGTTCAGGGAGACATATTATATCTGGTTCTTCATCCAAAGATGATTTTATTAATTTTTCTACAATAACATAATTATTTTCATTGTTTTTTTCAATTTTGGGTTGAATCAAACATACTCTTATTGTTTTTTTCATTGAAAGTTCATTTTACATTTTTATTAAAAAAATCCTTATGGTTTATACCATTTAAATGAGAAATAAGATTTTGTTAATGGATTTGCCAAAATGAAACGCTTTTTAACACTTGTTGCTAAACGAGCACTTCTAACTACATCAATTGAAGATATTTCAGAATTATTAGAAAGCACTGAAATACAAAAACTTGCATGATCAATTCCTGGGCCTTCTCGATAAACAATAAAATCGGCTCCAAATTTTTGACCTGGGCGAGGTATATATTTTTTTTCCCTCAAATCATGATATATTGTATATTTTTCCTCAAATTGGGGAAAATTTTTTTTTCCATATTCAAAAAATTCATCCTTTTTCCATTTTTTTTTTGATTTTTCAGAATTTATAGTAATTATTTGATTACTCAATAAATACATTGCTTCTAGTAAAGTCAATTCTAAGGGTTTATCAAAAATGTGATTTTTAGGTTTTCTAATTCCTAAAGGTATTCCAAAATAACGACCATATCCGTATAATAAAGAACCATGAATATTATTAAATATAACAACCTTGGTTCCGAGTAATATTGCCTCAATTTTCCCTTTTGGGAATTTTCCTTCTTTTAAAATAATCTCATTTTGCTTCAATATTTTTTCGGAACTTTCCAAATTTGATAATAAAGTCATTATTCACTTGAGTATAATGTATAAAATCTTATTTATTTTTTGATAGTAAATTGCATTAAAAATTAAGTGTATTCAGACAATTAAAACACTTTTTAGCGTTAGAAGGGTTTTCAAAACCACATTTTGGACAAATATTTACTAAATTTGGAGTGTAAACTAAATTTAGCTTTAATAATTTTCTAATTTTCAATTCTGTATTTGGATAAGTATTTGTGCTATATCGATTTCCTTTCTTATTGAAGCGTTTTTTTAAGGATTTAGAATTAAATATAAATGGAACAATAAAAACAGCCAAAGATAGAAAAAGAATTTCAAGAATTGTAGAATTTATTGTTTTATGGTCAATTACGATTTGAATATTATAAAAAAGTCTTAATAGAATTAAGATGGTCAATATTAAAGAAAAAATTGGACTAATTATTTGAAATAATGTTCTTTTTTTCGGTTTTTTGTGTTTTTCCTTGATTTTTTTTTTTGGTGAATTGTTCACTATTTTTCTATCCTTTTGATTTTAATACATCTTATATAAATTCTAGATAGGAATAAATGGATTCTATTTTAGTGCTGGAAAATGGAATACCATCAGCCACATAAAATTTTCCAAAAAATTCATAAAATGTTAAACGAATGGCATGAATTGCAGCAAATAATGCTTCAAGAACAATTACAAGAAGATTGCCAAAAACTAATATTATTCCCACAATTATCATTTCTGCGATAGGATTCATCTCTATGTTAATAATTTCTGTAGCTAAGGTGGTAAATACTAACATTAATCCCATATGTGCCATTGCAAGAGCAAGAAGTCGAGAATATGAGGCAACATTTGACAAAATACCCAAATAAGTTTCGGCAACATCAATAGTTTGTTCGCCAAATAATTCCATAAAAGATTCTTTTTGTAAATATGAAATTCCAAAAACTCTACCAAAAGGTTTTGCTAAAATTAACAATATGGTGGGTATTAAAGGTAACAGTATTGGATAGGGAGGTTTCATCCATTCACTTAAATTAAACATATATGTAAAGATTAAAGTCGAACCGCCAACTAAAATTAATATTTTCATAAAAGGATCAGAAAAAGCTTGATATTTTTTATTTTGTTGAATAAAATTAATCATTGATAAAATCCATCCCAAAGAAAGATGAATAACCCCAATAATTATAAAAGTTTTTAAAACTAATTCAATTTCTTCCATTGGACTCGCAAAAAGCATAAATGGATTTCCATTCACAATCAGTTCGTAGCCAAAAATTTCACCATATAGAAAGCCTCCAAAAATTGCAGCAAATCCTAACCATAATAAAAGAAAACCAGCATCGTATGCCGAACCTCGCTTTAAAATGTTTTTAGCAATTAATAAAACTCCAAAAATACAAAGAACTAGCCCATGACCAATATCACCAAACATAAGACCAAATAATAAAGGATATGTTAAAGCTACAATCGGTGTTGGATCAATTTCAGAATAATTAGTTGTACCATATAATTTAGTAAGTAATGAAAAAGGCTTAAAAATTTTTTTGGGGACTACTAAAGAGGGAGTTTTAGAATCATTATCTGGATTTCTTTCAGATATGAAGGAATATGTTTCTGAATCAGATCCTACCACTTTAGAAATTTGATTTTTATTTGCTTTATTAAATAATGAAAAGGTTACCTTTCGAGTTGAAATTCTGATATCATTGTGAAATTTTTTATCCAAAGCATTTAATATTAAATCTTCATCTTTTGTTGGGATATAGGCATCTAATCTGACAATTTCTGTCCCAAAACTCTCTCTAAATTTCATTTCGAGAGCTTCAAATTTCTTAATATTTTCTAATAATTCTTTAAAGGCCATATATTTGAGAGAATTATCTTTTGATTTTTGTAAAGAACCTTTTGCATTTAATATTCGATCCTTTATAAATCGAATATTTTCTTGAATTTTATCTTTATCCAATCCTTTATCATTAAAAAAATCTTGATGATCCTTAATTTCAATTGCATTATGACAAATTTCTGTTAAATTTTGATGGTTACTTTTAAAATTGATAATAAAAAAACCAGTTAAATTTTGATCAAATTCAAAATATTCTAAAACAACAGGTATTTCTTCATGCTCCAAAACTACTTCTATTTCGATAAAATCTTCAGAATTATCATAAAATAATCTAAATTCTAATTGTTCAAACCATTCAAATGCAATTTTATTTGCCGAATAACTTTCAAGCCATGAGTATAATTTTTCATATAATTCGAATACACTTAATTCTTTTTCGTATTTTTCTAAAGTAGTATTATATCCTTTAATTCGTCTTGCTGCATCAACTGTTAACTCATGTAAACGATCTATTGCATTATGAACAGAATCTACTTCTAAATTAAATTTTTTATATGATTTTGTTTTTTTTAAAATTGTAGGATCAATTTCTAATTTTTGGAAAATAAAAATAATACTTTCTTCAATTTCATTAATTTTATGATGAGTCATTTCAATATCATCAAGAAATTGGTGTTCTCGACGGATTCGGTGAATTTTTTTATCTTTCGACTCTTTAAAATCAGATATGTGAATTTTATATTTTGGAATTTCATTTAATAACGCAGATACTTTACTTTTATGTATTGCTATATCTAAATAAGACATTTGTTCAGGTTTTAACATTTTTATGATCTACCTCTATTTTTCATCTCTTTCTAAAAACTCTTTAATCTTTTTTAATCTAATAAATTCTTCTCTTTCTTCATCATCCAATATTTCTTCAATGATTTTAATATTTTGATTTAGTTGAGGAATAATGATATCTCCCAAAGCATCAATACGTCTTTGAATTTTTTTTTTATCCTCTGCGAGCTTATATAAGATACTATCCATTTCTGCCAATTGTATAAGCATCTTTAATGTATCATTAAGATTCTTTATTAATATATCAAGACTTAAATTTGTATCACTAAGAGAATAACAAGGAAGCTTTGATTCTGATAACTTTAAAGATATTTTTGGAACATCAATACCCATTTCTCGAAGTAAATTTAATTGAATAGCAGGGTTTAATATTTTTTCATGTAACCTTGAAATTCGAGCAACTTTTCTTTGACCTATTGTATCATAAGTATGTTCTAACAACTTAAAATTATCCATTATTTGATCTCTCATTTTATTTCTTAAAATAAAATACTTATCTAAGATGGATTTAAGAGAAGAATTAATTTGATCTTGTTTAATTTCTAATAAGTCTTCTCCACGTTTTGAAAATATTTTTCTTTTCTTTAAACGGTCTAATTCCGGTTTTGTTGCTTTTACATTAAGAAATGACATCTTTTATTAACCTCGCTTTCCCTATTCAAAATCTTCGGCTTTTACTTTATAATTAAAATATTTTCTGATGATATCTCGTTTTATTCTAACTAATTCACTTTTACCCAATAATGATAATAATTTCCATGCTAGATTTAATGTTTCTATCAAATTTCTTTCAATATGGCCTTGATTAATAAAATAATTTTCAAAATTTTTGCCAAATTTAAGATATTTTTTATCGATATCAGATAAACTCTCATTTCCAATGATACTTTCTAATTCTCTTAATTCTAAAGATTTTGCATAGAATGAGTATAATTGACTCGCCACATCTGCGTGATCTTCCCTAGTATGAGAACCACCAATGCTATCTTTCATCAATCGGGATAACGATGAAAGAGGGTATATTGGAGGAAATATATTCTTTTGATGGTACTCTCGACTTAAAACAATTTGACCTTCTGTAATATATCCTGTTAAATCAGGAATAGGATGAGAAATATCATCATTAGGCATTGAGATCACAGGAATTTGAGTAATCGACCCTTTTTTCCCAATTATTCTTCCTGCACGTTCATATAAACTAGCAAAATCACTATACATATATCCTGGAAATCCTTTTCTTGCAGGAATTTCTCCTTTTATATTTGAAACAACCCTTAATGCCTCAGCATAATTAGTTATATCTGTTATTACCACTAATACATGCATATCATGCTCATAAGCTAAGAATTCAGCAGTAGTTAAAGCAATTCTAGGAATTAATAAACGTTCAATATTTGGTTGAGATGCTAAATTTATAAAAGAAATGACATTTGTTACTCCACTTTCATCGAATCTATTCAAGAAATATAAAGCTTCTTCTGCTAATAATCCAATTCCACAAAAGATTGTAACAAATTCTTCATCTGTGGTTACTTTAGCATTATTAACAATCTGAGCAATTAATTGATTATGGGGTAAACCTTGGCCTGTAAAAATGGGTAATTTTTGACCTCTAACTAGAGTAGTTAAACAATCAAATGAAGAAATTCCAGTTTGAATTACATCTTTTGGATATGCTCTTCGCATAGGATTAATAGGTAATCCATTAATATCTTTCATTTTTTCTGGAATAATCGGTTTTCCACCATCTATTGGTTCAGCCAATCCATTGAATCTCCGACCAATCATTTCCCTAGATACTCCAACACGAAAAATATCATCCAAAAAAATAACATCAGTATTTTCCATGGTAATTCCAAAAGCACCTTCAATTACTTGAATTACAACTACTTCAGTGGAGACTGTTAATACTTGTCCAGTTCTGACATCATTTTGAGACTTTATTTTAACAATTCCTCCACTTTTTATTTGATGACCAGGAATTGGAGTCATAAATATAAGCGGATCCTTTATTGAGTTAATTTTATGATAGATGATTGACATTTTTTTTCAGTGTTTATATTTCTAATATTTCATATTGATTACGTAAATCTTGAAATTCATTTGAAATTTCATTTTCAATTTCATTAAAGGCACTTAATTCAGAGGAATTTACATCCAAACGAGCTCTTTTTATTGTTTTTATGCAATTAAATTCTCTCAATCTAAAGAAAGGCACATCTTTTTTAATAAACTTTAAGCAATCTGAATAAAATTTAATAATGATTGAAATTAATTTCATAGTTTTTTTAGGAGAACTAAATCTATCATTTTCATCAAATCCGTTTTGAATTAAAAAACCATTTTTAATTAAGTCAGCAATTAATAAAATTAGTTGTTGATCAGGAGGAAGGTTTTCTGGTCCAATCAATTTGGCAATATTACCTAATTCTTCTGATTTTGAAAGAATTTTATTTATCTTTAATCGAGAATCCTGCCAGTTAGGGGCAATATTGGATTCCCAATAATTTTGAAGGTTATCATATAATGAATATGAATTTATCCAATTTATTGATGGATAATGCCTTGCATAGGCTAATTTAGCATCTAAAGCCCAAAAGGCTTTTACAAATCTTTTTGTATTTGTAGTAACTGGCTCAGAAAAATCCCCACCAGGAGGAGAAACTGCACCAACAATTGTTATTGAACCAGAACGTAATGGATTCCCAACACATTCTATTAAACCTGCTCTTTCATAAAAACAACTTAATTGTGTTGATAAATAAGCAGGATATCCTCCTTCGATTGGTAATTCTTCTAAACGCCCAGAAAGTTCCCTTAATGCTTCAGCCCAACGGCTTGTGCTATCTGCAAGTAATAAAACATGCAACCCCATATCTCTCCAATATTCAGCTATAGTTATCCCAGAAAAAATTGATGCACTTCTTGCAGAGACTGGCATATTGCTTGTATTTGCAATCATTATTGTTCGTTCCATTAAAGGTCTATTATTTACAGGATCTACTAATTTTGGAAAAAGATCAAGAAGATCGGCCATCTCATTCCCTCTTTCTCCACAACCAATATATACTATTATATCAGCATCAGAAAATTTTGCTAATGAATGTTGAACTACTGTCTTTCCTGTTCCAAATCCTCCAGGAACCGCAACAACGCCACCTCTAGCTACGGGAAATAATAAATCAAAAACTCTTGTTCCAGTAATCAAAGGAATATTTGATAACACTCTTTTTTTAATAGGCATTGGAATTCTTATTGGCCATTTTGTAATTAAATTCATTTCATGATTTTTTTTTAATTTATCTTTAATCACATATGCAATATCATGAACGTGAATTTTACCTTCATTAATTTTATGGAGTGTTCCAGAGATGCCATTGGGAATAGTTATCTTATGTTCAATGGAATATTCTTTTACTGATCCAATTACATCGCCAGGATTAACTTGGGTACCTACTTTTAAAAATGCTTTAAAATCCCATAATTTATCTCTATCAAGAGCAGGTGATTTAACACCTCGTTCTATGAAATTTCCAGTTAATTCATATAATTTATTCAAAGGTCTTTGAATTCCATCATATATTCCATTTAGTAATCCTGGACCCAATTCCATTGATAGAGGATATTTTAGATTAATAACTATTGAATTCAATTTTAAGCCAATAGTTTCTTCATAACATTGAATAATTGATATATAGTTGATAATTTTTATAATTTCTCCAATAAGATGTAGTTTTTCACTAATTTCTACCATGTCACCAACTGCTTGATTTTCAAAGCCAGATACCTTGATGATTGAACCATTGATTGAAATAACATGCCCGATATTTTTTTTATCATCTTTCATTTTTGCTCACCTCTATCGATTAATTATTCTAGAATTTCTAAACTTCCAATATTAATTTTAAATATAGGAAATATTTTCATCATATTTATTGTTATTTTTTGTCTTGATTTCTCTATTAAAGCATCAAAGGTATAATCAATTGTAAAAGAATTATCTGCAGATTTTATCTTAAAACCCCCTAAAGTTTCTATGGGATTTTTATCCAGAGAAATAAGGGAAGGTTTAATATCTATTTCTTTTAAATATTGGTTTTTAATAAAGGACTGTAAATCAGTTTCATTAAGTTGCAACTTAATTTTACTGTTAATAGCAGATGAATAAATATTGATCTTAGATATGAGGAATTTTGCATATTTCTTTGAAGAATTTTTAATTTTCTTAACTAATTCCTTTTCTAAATACTTCATAAAATTTTCAATGCACTCATTTTTTTTTCTTGCGATAGTTTGGTTTATATCTGATGTCTGCTCTGTTTTAAAGATGTTTAATTCATGAATATTCTGGTTTTTCAGAGTGTTTTCTAATTTTACTAAATCAACTTGAATTTTCTTTTTTGTCTCTTCTTCTAAAAATTCAATTGTTTTTTTTGTTTTATTTTCAATTTGATCTATCTCAATTTTGACATTTTTGGCCAATTCAAAAGCTATATCTCTAAAATCTTCTCGTAATGACATAATTTTATAATCTCTTTATTAATTTATTCTTTTAATGTTAAATTTAAATATTGTTCAAGTAAATGTCTAAAGTATTCTTTATCTAAAGGAGCTTTGAGATCTGGAATTTCCACAATTATTGGAATATTTTGCAATTTTAAATGTTTAAAATATTCTTTATACCTTAATAAATATTTTTCATCGAGTAGAATTAAGCCGATGGATTTATCAAGTAAAATTTTATCAAATTCTCGATAAAATTGATTAGGAACATCAGTAGAAATCAAATACCCCTCTATACCAATCAACTGCATCATAATGATTGTATCTTCCCCAGCAACACAAATTATTTTTATTTATCTCACTACCTTTTTTTAAAAATCCATTTCAATTACAGAAAGAATTTTTTTTACCAACTTTTCTTTATTTAATGTATATATCATATCTATTTGAGAAATCATCATATTTTCTTGCGCTTTAAGATTCTCCATATCTTCAATTACTTTTTCTTTTGATTTTTCTATTTCTTTCATTAATTCCTTTTTTCGATTCTCAAGTTCTTTTCGGTATTGAATTCCATTTTTTTTCTTATTTTCTTCAATTATTTTTGCAGATCTCTCTTTTGCACGGGATAATTCATATTTATATCTTTCTTCAAGTGATCTTACCTCTAAAAAGAGATCTGTCTTTTTATTACTAAACTTCCTAACTCTTAATTCAGAGCACATTTCAGTAGAGAGATCTCGACAACTTAACTCTTCATCACCAAATTTCGAATGATTGCCATTAATATCAGATTTTTTTATCTTTTTATTAGTATTCTCATTAGTCTCCATTTTTTTTATAATGATATTATGAGATGATATTTTTTCTTTAGGTTTTTTTGCCAATTTATTCCTTCTATTCATAATTTTTACAACCTATTTGTTAAGTTAGAATTTATGTTCTGCCAATGAAATTTGAATCGATCTTGCTCTAATTTTTTTTAATTCATTTAGTTTAAATACTAAAATGAAAAAAATTAAATAAATTGATTTTGTTGAAATATCATAGAATAAATCCTTATATTTCTTAAAAAAGATATCAAAAAATAAATTTAATAACAAAGATAGAGATTCAGGGTTAGGATCTTCTAAAATCTCTGAAATTTCCTTGTTTTGTTTCATATGCGCTAGACTTTTTTGAAGTTTTATAATAAAATCTTGATTTGAATTAGATTTTGTTAATAATATTAAATCTTCTTTCTTTAGAATCGAACCTTTCTGGATAAGGAATGGCTTAATAATATCAAGAGATATGCCATTATATAGAGTTCTATATATTAAGTTAATATTATAATAATCTATTTCTAAATATATATAAGCTAAAATAATTTCTTTTTCTCTACTTGGAAAAAATCTACATATATTGCATAAATTTGTATAGTAATACTTATCCAATGAGTGTTCTAAAAAAAAAGTAGTTCCAGTTTTTTCATATTTATCTAAACCATCTTTTAAGATATTATAATATGGGGAATTTTTAATGTTTATTAGAAGTTCCTTTAGATTACGGGAAGTTAGCATTTTTTGTAAAAATTTATAACGTTCAAGTAATATTGATGGCTTATTGTATAGTTGAGAATATTCAATTTCTGAATTATTCTGTTCAATTAATTTGTAAACTCCAACTTTAATATTTGAAATTTCATATTTAACTAAGTAATTCTTTAGAAATTCTTGAATATATAAAGGAGATGCAATATAAATATTTTCAATAATTGAAAAGTAGGCATTCCATAAATTCAATTCAAAATTATCAATGCTTTTTTGTTCTAAAACAAATTTTGGAAAAAAACGTCTTGTATAGCTATCAAGAGATTCCAGATCAGCGAAAGAACTTAATTTGTTAATATCTTCATCTGACATTAAGAGACTTTTAATGAGTGATAATCTAATATATATAAATCCATAGTCATTTATTGATAATTTCATGTTTATGCCAGGTATTATTACAAATTTCTTCTTATTATAATGATTGATAACTCATTTTTCTACTATAAAAAAATGTTTTTTTTTTCCAATTTATCCATTAAAGTTTAGTCCACAAAAGTATTGCTACGATTAATCCATATACTGCTAAAGCTTCACCCATAGCAACAACCAAAAAACCTTTCATAAATTCTTCAGGTCTTTCAGCCAATACGCTGATTGCAGCAGTACCAGTGGTCTTAATTGCATATCCTGCACCCATGACTGAAATGCCGACAGATAATGCGGCTGCCATTGCAATCCACCCTCTACCTTCTGTATTTGAAGTGACTGTTGTTCCTTCTTGAGCAACTGCAAGTATTGTATTTACTGAAAAATAGACAGAAATTATTAATACAAATTGAAATGCAAGAAGTAACAAATAAAATTTTTTTTTTCCATTTTTTATCGTGTTAAACACCATTCAAATAAATTGCACTTAAACAATAGAATATAATATACTGTTAAAATTTTATGAAAAATTCTTTTTTTCCTATAAATGACTGTCTATTTGTATAATTTTAAATTGATATAATATTTTTTTATTGATTTTGGAAAAATATAT
>CAYPTZ010000033.1:0-13326 GCA_964413395.1 uncultured archaeon
ATATTGATCATTTTCACGGACTAAACTTCGCGAAAGAAGAAATCCAACAATATTTCCAAATAATGCACCTAAAACTCTCGTAGTACTATTAAATGATTGGCCAATTGTTCGATCTTTTTTATCTAAAATATGAGTAATTCCAAATGTAGTACTTGGTAAATTAATTCCCAAAATTATACCTGTAAATATTTGCAGAAAATAGCCCCATTCAATACCAAGTTGATAAATAAGCAGAAAAGGCATGGCAAATAATTTCAATCCATCCATAAGATAAGAAATAATGGTCATTTTTTCCCAACCCCACCTTTTTACATACTTAGCAACTAAATTCATTGTTGGCCATTCTGCTATAGCTGCAATACTATATATCATACCAATAATAAAATAATTATTTTGTGCAATTACATTATAAAATAAACCTTGTACTTGGAATGTGATCGATCTTGCAGAGTTATATAGAAATGCTGAGATAATAAATCCCACATACATCGGATTTTTAAAGAGAGCCCCTAAAGATTGTGATAAACTAGATTTTTGAGATATATTTAATTGTTCAAATTCATATATTACATTACGATTTTTTTCTATTACATCTGCTCTTTTGGAAAATTTGTAAAAAATTACTATCCAAAACAAACCTAAAGCTATAAAAATGTAATTAATTGTAAAACTTTGGAAATTATATCGCAAACCTATTAAAAAAATACTTATTAAAAATGCAAGGTAAATTGGATTATTGAAGAGTTTTTTTGCAATATAAATTGGATTTTTGAAGAGTTTATTTAAAAAATATATCAAGGAATATTGTTTTTTAACAACAACTTTTTGGTTAGATGTATAAATTTCATAAATATTTTTATTATCTCCATATTCATCTTTTGAAAAATAGTAGAAAATAACCATCCAAAATATTCCTAAAGTTATGATTAAAAAATTAATGGCAATACTTTGGAACTTTGAAAATAGCCCTATTAGAAGAATACTTATTAAAAATCCCAAATAATTGGGATTTTTAATGAAATCGACTAAAGATTGTATTATATTAGATTTTGGCAGGGTATTTTCTTCATTTTTATCAGAGTCACAGGCAACACCATTATCTCCTTCAACAGCACATTCATCTATTGAAAAATGAAATAAAAGTACTAGCCCAAACATGCCCGCTGCAGCGATAAGAAAATTTATTCCAAGACCAGTGGTATTTAGGAAAAATCCAATCAATGGTACGAAAATGGCCCACCCCATTGAACCAAAACGCCTATAACGAGCAAAAAGGTTAATTTTTTCATATTTTTTTTCAAGATCGGACAAATCTTTTTGAGAATCTGCAGAATCAGATAAATCATAGACCATTACAGTTAATAATACATCTGCATTTGGTCCTAGGCCTTTTATAACAGTTAATAGTAGCACTTGCCAAAATTCTTGAACAAAAAACGTTAAAATTCCAATTATGCCTAAATTTGAAATCCCTAACATAATAAGAGGTTTTTTTTTAGTTTGGTGACCTTTTTTAGCCCACCAATTTTCAACAAATAATGAAAGCAAGGCAGCAAATGAAGCGTTCAAGAATATTCCCCATAGAGGAACACCAATACTAATAAAATAAAATGGCTGATAAACATAAATAAATCCTACAAATGAATAGTATAAAAAAGAATAGATTTTTAAAAATGTGTACTGTTTCTGTTGACTGGGAGAGAAGTATTTTATTGAGCTGGCCATATTTTTTTTTTCAAAATATGTAAATTTTTAATCAAATTAATTCTTTTGTGAAGTTATTATTTGGATTTTGTGCTAAACTAATAAATGGTAATATTTCCAATAAATTAAGCTATATATATAGTATATTTCAATTTTTCATTAACAAATAATACTTATTTTATCAAGTTTTAAGAAATCTAAATATATAATTATTTTTCTAAGAAATAGAAATTTGAAAATTAAAAAATATAATTAAAAAAATTATGCTGTCAGATTCTCAATCATATTTCCACAATATTCACAAAATACTTTCCCATTTCGATGGAGTAAATTCATCATTTCAGAAGTAAAGGTTTCTCCACACATAGGGCAATGTAAGACTGTGATTGTTTTTGGAATTTCACGTGAGTTAGGTGCTTGTGTAGGCACTGTGACAGGCCGTGGTTGAGCAGGTACTGGCCGAATTGTTGGGGTATTGACCGGTTGCTGCACAATATATTGTGATTGTCTAGAAATAGGTCTTGTTTGATTGATTGTTCCTTCGGCAACAGATTTAACAAGATTATATAATGCTTTGAAAATTTCATATATTAAAATAAAAGTATATTTTACAATATAATATGCCATTGCAACTGCGGCTACAGTTAACGCAATTAATGCAATAAAAAGTAAGATCTGATAAATCGGTTGCATTCCTTGAAATGCTTCACGGAAATCCATAAATGATTCGATGCCTTCCCATTTTGAATGTATGTTCATTTTTTTCAATTTTTCCTTGGTTTTTTTTTATTAATAGGATTAATTAAATTATAGCTGAAAAGGTTCTTCAATCATTTAGGTACCGATTTTTATCACAAAAAAAAATTATAAATAATCTGAGGAAATTCCAAAAGTCTTCTCAAGGTCATTTTTTAGATCTTTAATAGTATCTAAAATAGTAGGTTCTTGTCCTGGTACAAGGCGTAAAATTTTAGGTTGGAATTGGTGATTATTATTAGAATCAAGAGAATTAATTACTTGGGTAGAAAAAATTGTACAACAGATATTATTTTCAAACTGAAATTCATATCCATTTTGAAGAATTTCATTAGAACGAACCATATAATGAAAATTATTCTTTTGGAAAAAAGCAGTGATTAACTCTAAATTGAATTCTTTATTATTTTTTTCTGATTTAGTTCCTTCTGGATATGAATCTAGTGCAAATTGAGAATATGAATCCAATTCTTTGAAATAAAATCCATTTGCTTTGAAAGTGTCAACTTTTTCTTCAATATTGATAATTTGACGTTCATCAGTAATTGCCCTTGGATTAATAGGAATTCCTGAATTATTAGAATATACCGCAATTTCACCTTGATTCATTAAAGAAATGTGATAAATAGGCAAAAATGTGATTACATGTAAAATCAAACGATAAATTTTGGTTAATTGTTCTTCATTTAGTGTATTATTCGTTGCATGACTATACATAGGACAAATCTTTCCATGAAAATCATTTGCTCCTCTTAATAATCTTACATTATTTGGAAATTTAAGGAAAAATAAACATAATAACGCAAAACATTCTATTCCACAAGGATATTTATTAAAATAATTTCCTAGGATGACTACCTTTGTTGATGGATATTTTTCAATTATAGAATGAAAATAATTGATTAAGCGCTGGACTTGTTCAAAATCCCCATTAATATCTCCCACATAATAAACAAATTCAACAGTATCTTTTATTAAAGGAGTGTAAAGAGGATCTATAGTTAATAGAGTTGTGGAAAATATATCGATATAGTCTTTAGAATCTAATGGAATTTCATCAATATAGCATATTTTCATAGATAAGAAAAACTGTTCTATTATATTTTTATTCATTTTTGGAGAAACGGATGTAGGATTTAAAGAAATATCTAAATTTGAATAAATTTTAGCAAATTGCTCTCCAGGAGTCAATTTTTCTGGAGTTTTAATTTCAGCAATACTATTATATTCCCTATATAGTTCAGTTAATGATGGATTAGAAGCATTTATTGAATTACTGGGATTATTCTCAAGTTTTTCTAGACCTAATACAACCGTATTTTCATCTGACAATAAACCAGTATTCAAAGATGATGGGGATTCTGTTGATAATTCTTTTCGGATCTTTAAAATTCCATCACAAGTCATTGTGTTTAGACATTTACATAATCCAGATTTTCTTACGGTTTTTACAACATTTTTTGACCAATATTCAAAGCACTTTGGACAATGGATTATAAATCGACTAGTTAATAATCGAAATTTTGATTGATTACATACAGCACAAGAAGTTAATTTTTCTTCGGTATTTGTTAAAACATAAAGAGAATTACAATTAATGCATTCATAGTAGTTATTCAAGTCTTGATTTTCTGTATCCAGCATGTTCACATCCCAATATTAATTTAGGGTTTAATGATCTGTATCTCGTGTAATAATAAGATTATTTTAAAGATTATACAATTCGAGGTGCTTTAATATAGCCATCTTCTTTATCTGGAACATTTTCCAAGATTTTTTTTTGCGAAAGGCTCTTTTTAGGTTTATCTTCCCGAAATACATCTTCAATATCCATTGCATGACGAGTAGGTTTAATATTATCAACATTAACTTCTTTTAATATCTCAAAATTCTCTAATATTGAATTTAGTTGTGTAGTAAACGTTTCTTTTTCATCGTCATTCAATTCTATATGAGCCAATCTTGCTATATGCTCAGTTACATCAGATGATAATTTATTTTTTTTAGTATTTGATGAAACCATTGTAATAAACCAATTAAGGGTAATTCTTAATTTATTATATTTTTTTCGGAAATGTAATACTTTTCTTCAAAATGAAAAGGCGATGGCTTATATTCATAAAGAAATATAATCATATTATAATTCCACTCTTAAGTGTAAATAGATATTATGGAGAATTACATGGTGCAACAACAGAAATTTAATGAAGAATTATGGAATGAAATTCCCCCCTATGCTTTTGTAGCTTTAGGAAGAAGAGGTAGAGAAGAAATTCAATTAGAACAATGCTTCATTCCAAAATGTAATAATAATTCATCATCAAAATTGCATCCTATTAAAAAAGAATTAGAAATAATTAAAGGTGGGCAAGAAAAATATACCTTGGAAAGATCTAAATATCTTATTTATTGTGATAAATGTCAACATAGTTTTAATCTCATCTTTGAAAAACATTTTAATACTGAAAATACAAATTCAGAAATAAATACGATCATAGAGAGAGTTTATGCATCAAATGAAGATAATAGTGAAAATTATGGAGAAATAGGATTTATACAACCAAAATAAATACATAACAAATCTTATCTGTAATTCAGATTTATTTTTTTTTATCACTAAAAATTTTGAGAGTTCAATGAAAGTAAAATGTGCACTTTTTGATTTAGATAATACATTAATCCAAATTCCTAGAACTTGGATTTACTTTGATACAATAATCATTGATGTAATTAAAGAATATTTCAATGTTTCTATCCCAACAAAGGAAAAACGAGATACTCTTTGGAGATCAGGAAAAGAATATACCCATATTTTAAAATCTTGGGGAATAAATGACCCCGATGCATTTTGGAGATATTTTGATCAAATTGATGAACATAGAAGGAAACAATTGATTAAGGATAATAAATTAATTATGTATTCAGATGTGATTCCTACATTAGAATATTTAAAAACAAAAACTGATATTATATTGGGCATCGTAACAAACACACCTCAATCAATTGCAAATTATGAATTAAAATATTTTGAAATTGATCATTATTTCCAACAAATTTTAGGATTAGGTGATGATCAAAGTATTTCTAAACCCGAACCAGATGGGATTAAAAAAATAATGCATGATTTGCATACTAACTGCTCAGATACAATTTATATAGGAGATTCTTTAATTGACATTCAAGCAGCAATAAGAGCTAAAGTCTTACCAATTTTAATAGATCGTAAGGATAGAGAAGATCAAATCCTTAAAATAGTTAATAGAGATAAATTTAGAACAATTAAATCATTAAAAGAATTATTAGTATTATTTCTATAACTCTCAATTTATATTTAACTAATTTCAATTATTTAGATAAATAACAATAGATTCCAAAGTTTTTAGTTTATCTAAAAATAAACACCATATAATGGAAATTCGAATCATCAACATTGCAAAATATATTTTAAGTCAATTTAGAAGCCCTAAAATTAATGAATGGTTCGATAAAGTTATTTTGAAAATATTACAAGATATGAACATTCCAAATTTAAATGATATAGCAAAAATTCTTCAACGGCATAAATCTTTAATTAAAAATCCAGGGATTTCGATCAATATTAACGATGATTTAAGAAAATTTGCGATAGATGTCGGGAATACATTCACGTCAATATTAGAAAAAAGGAGTAGGCAAGAAAAATCTAATTTAGGACAAATATTCACGCCATTTTCAATAATAGATATCATTTTTAAACAAATTCATTCAATTAAAGAAAATTTTATGGATGTATCTATTTTAGATTTTGCTTCTGGAACAGGAAATTTTTGTGTATCGTTATTAGTAAAAAAATTTGAAAAATTATCTTTAAATTTGCTCAATATTCAAAATCAAGATGAAAAACTTGATATTATTGAGAATTTTTTAAGAAATCAAAGAAACCTAATATATTCAACGGATATTGATTCAATTTCATTTCTTAGTTCAAATATTTTTATAATCATTTTGTCAATTAAATTTCTCAATTTTCATAAAATACCTTTATTATCATCAATATTGGACAAAATTCCCCCTATCTCATTATTACATCAGGATTTTTTAAATATTAATTCCCACTTACCCGAATATTCTCCAGAAATTATAATAGGTAATCCTCCATATGTATTTATGCGAGATCTTGACGATAAAACTTTAGAAATTATAAAAAGCAAACATTTTCTCTGTTCAGTAGGTCAATATGATCTTTCAGATATATTTATTGAACAAAGCTTAAGAATATTGAATTCTGGGGGAATTATAGGAATAATAATTCCTGAAACATTACTAATATTAGAAAATAGAAAGGAATTACGAAGAATAATAATTAATGAATCAAAAAAAATTATGATTATCGAAGTATCCGATATTTTTAAAAATACTCATATCGAAAATGTATTACTCTTTTTGGAAAAAAATTCAAATAATGATGATGTCGATATTATTAAAATTGAATGGAATGGAAATGCAGGAGAAATTTTTTCAAAAAAAGAATTATTAAATACACCAAATATACCCTTAATACCATATTCTCCAAGTGCAAAAAGAATTATTACATGGATTCAAGAAAATTATTTATCCATTAATGAATGGAATTTATTAAAACCTCGTAAAATGATTATGGTGTTTCGAGGAGTTGAGATATCAAAGTCAGGAACTGTAATGAGATGTCAAAATTGTCAAAAATGGATGCCCTATTCTAAAAAAAGAGAAAATTGCATTCATTGTAATGTAGTTTTAGATGTTCATAAAAATCAACATTCCATTATAATACCCAGTAACAATGATAAGGGAAATATTTTAGATAAATCAAGACGATTTATCCAAACTATACCTGCAGATAATGAAAAAGAAATTCAAACTGCAAAAATTCACCTAAATTATTTAGGTATTAATTATAAGAAATTGGAAAATTATTGCCCAAATCGCATTATTGTAAGACAATTACTAGCAAAAAAGAAAATTTGTGCTCGAATTTGTATGGATGATTCATTAACATCCCAAAGTATATACAATATAATTTTACCTGATAATTTGATCAATAGTACTGAATATCTTCTTAAAAATCTCACTTCAGATTATATTTCATACTATAATTATATTACTTTCAGTCGAGGAAAACGATTATTTTCGCGAATTCTTTTAGAAAAGCTCAAAAATTTACCATGGATTCCAAAAAAAATGAATGTATTGAATAAGAAAATGGATTTAGAATTAGAAAAAGAAATTCTTAGAGTATTAAAATGATCAATAAATTTAATGATTCTGAAAATATATCCAATAAACACTCAACAGGGACATACTTTACGCCAAATTTTGTCGCTGATTGGATGGTTCAAGAAACTATTAAGATATTTTGTAAAATTGAGAGTATTAAAACCAGAACAAATTTAAAAATATTAGATCCTGCAGTTGGAGAAGGAATATTTCTTTCTAATTTCATTATACATTCAAAAAATTTATCATTCAACAGCAAATTAGCTGACAATTATAAATTTAAAGAACGAACACCTTTGAATATTGAATTGCTTGGTATAGATTTGAATGATAAATTTGTAAAGCAAGCTTCAAAAAAAATTCATAAACAAATTAATGAATTGAAAGGAACCAAAAATATTTCTGCTAAGATTTATACTTCAGATGGATTACTAGAATTAAAGAAATCCAAGAATTTATTTGATATTATAATAGGAAATCCACCATATATTCGGCAAGAATCTTTATCTTTTTCTTTAAAAAAAGAGTTAAGTCTCTTTATTCAAGAAATATATCCAAATATATCTAAAAGTTTTTCCCAACAAGCAGATTATTACTTATACTTTATCCTGTTTTCTCTTTTTGCATTAAAAGATGGCGGAGTTTTAAGCTTCATCGTTTCAACAAGTTGGATGAATTCCAAATTTGGAGAAAGTTTTCGGATTTTCCTTTTACATCTTAATTACAGAATCAAATTGGCACATTCACCAAAAAATCGTTTAATTAAAGATGCATTTGTTAATACCATAATAATTTTTATAGAAAAACAATCAATAAAAAAAAATACCGCTGTCCAAGAGTTGGAATCAAATAATCCTTCAAATAAAATTTTTGATTTCTATATTTTAGACATCATTCAAGATCCAATAAATGGAAAAAAAATGCTTCAAATTAAAGAAAATTTTAGTTTCAAACGTAATATTATATCAAATATGTTAAATTGGGAATCAGTATTACTTAATAATCATAAAAAATCTTTAATGATTCTTCAAAAATTAAAGGAATTCCTTATACCCTTAAAAAAAGTATGTAATGTCAAAACAGGAATATATACAGGATTAAATGCTTTTTTTTATTTCAATTCAGAAACTCACTACTCATTAAAACCTGACGATAAATTCTTATATCCAATTATTCGTTCTCCCAAAAAATTTATTCATTGGAAAATCGATTCATCAAAATTATCTCATAAGGTTTTTTTATGTGGTTTAAATTCTACAGAATTAAGAGATTCATATAAAAATACATATGATTATATTAAATGGGGCTCAAAACAAAAAACTATAACGAAACAAAAAGTAAAAGAGGGAAAACTCTGGTCTCAAGTTATTTCTGTAAAAAATAGAAAACCTGGATGGTGGGCAATAAATATAAAACATGATCCAACAAATGTCTTTCTGAGATATATTTATTACCAAAATTATATTAATCCCATCTCAGACACTCCAATATATAGCGATAGATGTTTTCACCACATAATCCCAAAAGATGCGAGTATTTTTAAAAAAATATGGGCAGTATTAAATTTTAATCACACTAGATTAATGATTGATCTCTACGGAAGATCTTCATTAGGCCAAGGGGCCCTAAAACTAGAAACGATGACTGCAAAATTATTACCAATATTAGATTGTTTTAATTGTACTACATGGAATTTATATGATGATTATAAATTTGAAAATATTCCTGAGATTGAACAAAAGATATATAAAGAGCTAAGATTGCCCGATAATGAAAAGTTATACTATACAATTTCAAATTTACATGAAGAAATGGTAAACTCAAGAGTAAAAAAATCACAATTAATCTCCCTATAAGGGAACAATTGAATAATAAATAATATTATCTCAAATGTTTATGAAGAAAATTAATCTTCCATAATAGAATAATAGTTTTTAAGAGCTTTTTCAAGAATTCTTTCATCAGATATTTTCTCTTTCATGGTTTTATCTCGAAGTTCTTGGATACTGATCAAATATTCATATGCTTCTGGATTTAATCCTATAACAGGAGTATCAATTTTTTCAATAATAAGATGATAGATTCGTGATAAGGATTCATAGACCGATGTACGTAAATTATTTTGGTCATTTTTGTTAACCAATAAATCAGATTTCATCAATAATTCAATTTCTTGCTCCAATTTTTGAAGTTTTTTTGAGATACGATAACGAATTACATTTATATAATTATCAGTATAGGAAATTTCATCATTTTCACAATAATCACGAATAGCTTTTGTTAATAGCATACTATAATTATAAATTTTGGTAATTTAATTTTAACTGTCGATATAAATTACCACTTTCGGTAATTGCCATATATAAAGAAAAACCATTTAAATACCTTAAAAAGAGGGTATTTAAATGGTTTTTTTATTTAAATGTGATTTTAGCTATAGATTTCTTTTATAAATTGACCGATTATTTTGAAATGTTTTATAAATAGTGATATAGAATACTTCAAAAATGCTTTCTTAAAAATTAATTTTTTAACAAAAAGAAGTGGAAAATCCATATCAGCATAATTTTGAATAATTTTTTGAATGTCTGGATCTTGTACTAATTTAAATAGATCATTAAACTCCTTAGAATTCAAGCGAAGTAATAATAATCTAATCAAATAATGAATTTTTAATTCCCTACCGATTGTTTTTTGTATGGGTTTTTCATATTCATTAATAAAAAACATCTTAGAATAATTATCCAGCAAAATTGCTTTTTTAATTGATATAGAAAGTATTTTTGCAGCAGAAACTAACATGACTATTCCGCCTCCTGTGGTTGCTTTAACCATACAGGCAGAATCCCCAACCAACACAGTATTTTGAAATGCGATATGTTTAGGAAATCCAAAAGGAATAACACCACCTTGTCTATCGATGAAATGATATGTTTTTCTACTAGATGAATTTTTTATCGGATTATATTTTTTAATTCTTCCCAAAAAGCGTTTAAAATTATAGTTTGGACGTTTTAGAGATGCAATTCCAATTCTACAAATATTATCTTTTCCTTCCGGGACTATATAGCCAAATAACTCTTTATAATCTGAATGAAAATATAATGATGTTTGATTTTTAGGATAATTGATTCGGATCCGAGCCTGAGTAGCAGGAATGACAGTGTTTTTAATTTTAAATCGTTTAGCTACTTTTGAAAAAGGTCCATCTGCACCCACAATAATTTTAGCTTTAATATTACGTTTATTAGTTTGAATTACAATTCTAGATTCAGCAAGATTAAATGAGGAATTTCCATTCTTTTTCTTTAATGCCCAATGTGAAATATATTTTTCTTGTAACAAATATTTTACACCCATTTCTTGAGCTTTCTTGCCAAAAAATGCATCAAATTTAACCCGATCGATTATAATTGGAGATTCTTTTCCACTCATCTTAATTGATTCTAAATTTGGGCCCACAATTTCTGCAATTGAAACACGATTTAATATAATATCGGGAGGAAATTCCATCAATTTTAGAATTTTCTGAGAAATAATTCCAGCACATTGAAAAGGTTTGCCTAATTCTGCATGCTCTTCAACCACAACACAATTAATTTTTTCTTTAGCCAATAAATAGGCCAAATAATTTCCCGCAATCGATCCTCCAATAATGCAAACATCAACTTTTAGATTTTGTGTTACGGAATATGCATTAGGAATTTCCATATAAAGATCTATAATGAAAAATTCCAAATAAGAAATTCTTTCTTGAAAAATACTCTACAATTATAAAGAATTTTTAGATTTTTTACAGAGTTTTTATAAAGAATTATTCTTCATCATCATTATTACCAGTAAGCGTAATTTCATAGGAACTATATTTATTACGCAGCATTTCATCAATTTGAGGTTTTAAAAGTTGATTGAAAAAAGCAGAATATTTTTTCTCGGCATCAATTTTTAATTTATAACCAGAACAAATTTTTTTTTGATTTAATTCTTTACAGGTTTCACATAAATCCTTTTTATTTCTTCCTCGCCTTAAGAAAATAAATATGTAGTAAGACACAATCAATATGAAGAAAGAAATGAAAATCTTGGAGATATTAGAAATTTGAAGCATATTCGCTAAAAAGAACCCTATACCAATTCCACCATCAAATCGAATTAAACGCTTAATTGGGCGATTAGTAATATTTTTTCCTTCAACAATAGCAATTGGTGTGATAATTATTAACATTATAGAGACTAATTGATACCATTTAAAAGTAATATTTGGAATCGCCAATGCAATACTTGTAAAGAATCCAATAAGGAATCCAATTAAGGTTAGAAAACATCCTTGACAAAAATAAAAATCCTTTATTTTCCAATAATGGCCTTTAAATTGAGCGCATAAAGGATGATGAGAAAAAGTTGTTTTCCATAAACATTTCCATTTATAACGCCACAATTTAAATTGGTTTTTAACCGAAATTTTCATAAAATCTCCAAAACAATTTGAAATATAATAAAAAAAATGTATTATAATGGTACAACGACAACTGCAGTTCCATTTGCGACTACGGCACTATTTGCTGATTGGTTTCCCATTTGATCAGAATCAAATCTCAATCCAACTACTGCATTAGCACCTCGAGCTTTAGCATCAGCTACCATTCGATTAAGTGCTTCATTTCGACCATCAATTACAATTTGCGTATAAGCAGAAACTTCCCCACCACAAACTGATTGACACCCTGCAGAACATTCGCCTCCCATACCTCGACTTCGAACAGTGACTCCAAAAACAATTCCTCGAGTCTCAACAGTTCTATAGCCTGGAATGGATGGTGTTGTTGATAAAAAAATTGGTTGGTTATTCATACAGAAAATTTAGTTTTCATCCATTATAAATTTTAATTTTTTAAAAAAAACGCTATTTGAATTTATAGCTAAATGAAAAGCCAAATAATTCAAAAAGAGCAAATCATTGTTTTTAACATGTTAATTTCATTGGAAGAAATACAAAAAAAAAAAAAAGATTCTTCCAAAAATCCAACAGAAAATCTTTTTAAACCGAAATATCCTCGAATATCTGAACCAAAAGAAACATTAATAATAAAAGATCGTGGGAAATATTCAAACAGAAATATTCTGAATAACCTGACAGGAAAAGAATGGATAAAATTTACGAGGTCTTGGTTTGAACATCACCCTCCACCCCGAAATAAGGAACAAAAAGAACACTTACATCCAGCGAAATATCCTGAAGATTTAATTGCAAACTTTATTAATTTTTTTACAAAAGAAGGGATGTGGGTTTTAGATCCATTTTTAGGAACAGGTTCTACCCTTGTGGCTTGTGATCAAACTCGAAGAAATGGAATAGGATTTGAATTAACAAAAAAATGGGCAGATATTGCCGCGAACCGAACTAGTCAATACGTAATAAATAGCGATTGTCAAAAAATTGACCAGTTGAAAATTCCTAAGATTGATTTTTGTATTTCTTCTCCCCCCTATTGGGACATGCTAAAACATTCTCGAGGTGGATCAGATAGTACACAGAAAGCACGAATCAAGGAAGGATTTGATGCCACATATTCAGAAAATGTTGACGATATTGGAAATATCACTGATTATCATGAATTTATTCAAGTATTAGCA
>CAYPTZ010000034.1:0-1716 GCA_964413395.1 uncultured archaeon
ATATTATGGGACGATTTAATGAAAGAGGACCCAACTAGAGTAAATTTATTAGAAGCTTCAAATATATTGGAAGATTTCATGATAAAAGAAAAGGGAATTTATCCAAATATTGATTATACTTCTGCAATCATTATGTACGCCATTGGTATCAACCCAAGACTCTTCACTCCATTATTTGCAGTATCAAGATGTGCAGGATGGATTGCTCATGCACTAGATCAATTAGAAAATAATAAAATGTTGAGACCAAGATTACGATATATTGGTGAATATCCAAAAGAATATAAAAAAATAAATGACCGATAATTTTAGAAAATATCTTTTTTTTTACTTAATTTTTCTGGCAAAATGAATTAGTAGCTCTGATAATTCAAAAAGATTTAAATTTTCCACCAAGTATGAAATATTTAGGCGAATTTCTTCCTGAGATAACCCAGATTTCACTTGTTCGGATATATCTTGAACTAAATCATCAATATTTTCAAATAAAATTTCAATCTTATCTACATCTCCTTTCAATTCTGCTATGTCAAGGGGAAGTCGATTTTGGATAGTTTTTAAAAATTGGTTAATTGATTCTCCTTTTGAAATATTTAAAATTGATGAAATCCTTTCCGCTTCCTTGATGCTTGCATGAATAGTTTTTCCAAGATCATTAGTTTGAATATAATATGGTTTAAAGAAAATATCCACCAAATCATTATAAGCTGTATCAGGATCGGTTTTATTTATAGTTAATAAAGAACCATTCAACAACTCAATAGTATTTATATCTCCCATTATAATTTCTCCAAAAATTTCTTATATTTTAAAACCACTTTCTTTGATATATATCTTTCCTTTATCTTAATTATAAATTTTTCATTATAAAATTGAGTATTTCATATGTCTCTAACAACTCAAACAGTTCAAAAAATTCGAATTTCCGCAGGAAGTGCAACGGTTTTAGGATTTTGGGATAAAAAAATAGACACTAAACCTACTACTTGTTATATTATGACGTATAGTATGAATAAGTGTATTGGAAATTGTAGCTTTTGTCCACAGGGAAATGCTATAACAAATTCAAAAAGTGCAGAAACACTCTCTAGAATTCAATGGCCATCATTTGCTTTTACAAAATTTCTTACAAATTTTGAAGAAAATCAAAAATTGAATCAAAATGATACTTTTAGAAGAGTATGTCTCCAAGTAATTAACTATAAAGGATTTTACAAAGATGTATGCAAAATTATAAAATCAATTAAAGAGATCACACCAAAAATTAACATTTCTATCGCCATCCCTCCTATTTCAAGAGAAAAACTCACCACACTAAAAGAATTAGGTACAGAACGGATTGGAATATCTTTAGATGCATGTAATCCAGAACTTTTTAAAAAAATCAAGGGAAATAATAAGGTCTATACTTGGGATGAACACTGGAAATCTTTAGAAAACTCAATTGAAATCTTTGGTATAGGAAAAACTACAACCCATCTTATTGTTGGTATGGGTGAAACAGAAAAAGAAATGATAACTAATATTGAACATGTTATTTCAAAAAAAATACTCCCCGGAATATTCCTATTCACACCAATTAGAGGTACTCGAATGGAGAATGTTAAAAGACCAAATATTTTGCAATTTAGACACATTCAAATTGCTCGATATCTTCTATTGATAGATCAGAATAACCTTCATAGATTTATTTTTGATGAGAATGGTTCTTTAGCT
>CAYPTZ010000034.1:1726-13298 GCA_964413395.1 uncultured archaeon
TATATTTATATTATTTTTATATATAATAATAAAATTAATATATTTATTTTTTATTAAAATTTTTATTTATATAAAATAAAAAATTTAGATAGAAATGAATTAGATAAAATTATTGAGCTACAACAAGCTTTCAAAACAGCAGGATGCCCAAATTGTAATAGGCCTTATTATAATTCAAGACCAGGAGAAGAACAAGGAGGGTACCCAAGAGATTTAACACAAAAAGAAAAAAGACAAATTTTTGATGAATTATCTCATCTTTATAATTAATCAAATATAAAAAAACAGAAGGAAATAATCTGTGATACAAAATTGGAGAGTAATCCCTTTAAATAAATATTCAGGATCACTAAATATGGCAATAGATGAAATTTTATTAGAATCAGTTATTAAAGGGACCAGTTCTGATGTGTTAAGATTTTACCAATGGAAAAATCCAACTGCTTCTATCGGATCCCATCAATCATTGTCAGCAGAAATTAATTTGGAATATACTAAATGCAACAATATCGACATAGTGCGGAGAATTTCTGGTGGAGGGGCAGTTTTACATGATTCTAATTATGAAATTACATATTCTACAATAATAAACCTATCTAATATTCCAAAAAATTATCTCCCAAAACGAGAGTATGATAAAAGAATTCCAAAAAGGTATCATTTAATATTAGATTCAATTGCATTAGGCTTGGAATCGCTAGGTATCCCAATTGATCTCGGTAAAATTCATTGTCCTGCATTAATGTTAAATGGAAAAAAGATATCAGGGAATGCTCAAGTAATTAAAGATAATGTTCTACTTCAACATGGAACAATATTACTAAAAGTAGATCCTAAATTTATGTATAAAGTATTGAAAGCTCCAACAAATATATCATATACAAAAATGGTAAGATCAGTTAGGTCAAAAGTTATAGGAATCTATCAAAATGAAAATGACATTACCATCAAAGATTCTGATAGAAAAAAAATCTTGATTAATGCAATAATTGAAGGATTTGAGAAACTTTTTAATATTCACTTTCTCCAAGAAATATTGTCACCTGAAGAATTATTAAAAGCAAAAGATCTTGCAAAGAAAAAATATCAACAAGATAAATGGTTAAAGAAATACCCATAAATTATAGATGAAAAATTATGAAAAACAACATAAACACTATTAATAATTTATTAGAAAAATATAAAGAAGGATTATTTAATTGGGATGATGCTCAAGTTCTACTCAATTTTAAAGAAGAATATGATTGGGATTCTTTTTTTTCAAATATTGCTAATTATCGAAAAAATATTTTAAAAAAAGAAAAAATCCTAAAATCCTATACTCCCGGTAAAAACTTTCCAGCAATTTCAGTAACTGGCACAAATTGCGAGTTAAATTGCGAACATTGCAATAAAGATTATTTGAAAAGTATGAGAAAAGCAGACACCAAAGAATCGTTTGTAAATGAAATTCAAAATGCAATTGATAAAGGAGCTATTGGTGCTTTAATTTCAGGGGGAAGTACGATGGATGGTAAGGTTCCGGTTTTAAAATATAAAAATCAGATAAGTGAGTTAAAAAAAAAGCACAATTTTTATATGAATTCACATGTTGGTTTGATAAATCAAGAAGAAGCTTTGGAATTAAAACAATGTGGCATTGATACAGTTTCTTATGATCTCGTACTAGATCAACAAGTAATTAACAATATATTTCATCTTAATAAATCCCCACAAGATTATATTAACAGTTATAAAGCTTTATTAGAAGCAGATTTGCATGTAACACCACATATGCTCATTGGCGCACATTATGGTAAAATTAGTCAAGAATTAAAAATTTTGAAATTATTAGTTGCAAATCCCCCTGATATTTTAATTTTCATTATTATGATTCCGCCAAAATTTAATGGAATAATCTCTGATAAATTCAATTTAATATCTCCGATTGACGTTGGAAAAATAATATTCCTATCGAGTATTTTTTTACCTAATACAGTTTTTTCTCTAGGTTGCATGAGACCTAAAAATCGAAAATTTCGAACACTCGAAAAATGGGCAATTCAAATAGGAGTTTCAAGAATGGAAATTCCATCTCAATCTACACTAAAATGGGCAAAAGATAAAGGATATCAAATTCAATATTTTTCAGCTTGTTGTTCTATTAATAATGAATTTGAAAAAATAGCTCAATCCAAAGATATTCGTGGTAATTTAGATATTTAATTAAAGTATTTTTAATCATATTATTCATTATCCATAAATTCTAATTTTTAACTAATTTTTTAAGGATGATAAAATAGGTTTACTTATATGAAGAGCAAACATCCAGAAAAACTGCAAGATCTTTATTATGAGGGCGCAAAACTTATAGAAAGTGCATTAAATTCTATGTATAATTCTGTTGTATCATTATGCGAAGATAATAGAGAAAAAATGTCTAACTATTCAGAAGAAACAATAAAAAAAGAAAAAAAGATGGATAAAATTCATGATCAAATTATTGATCGATTATATTCAAGGGAATCTTTAGTTTTTTCTCGAAAAGACCGATTATTTCTAATTAATCAAATGGATGAAATAGTTGATTCTGCAGAAGATGTTGTAAGAAGAATTTCAATTTATTTTCCTAAAGAAATTCCAGGAGAATTAGTCCCTAGACTGGTAGCAATATGTGAAAGAGCAAAACAGATAGGAACATTATTAAAAAATGCGATAATTGCGGTTTTTCAAGATTTTAATGAAGCCTCAAATTACTTATTACTTATAGAAAAATATCGAAGAGAATCAAGAAAAGATGATTTAACCTACTTGAAAAAATTATACTCATTAAATTTAGATACTCGAGATTTTTTTTACTTTGAGCGCTTGATTCATCATATTATTATAACTATTGATAATGCAAACACATTTGCTGATGGAATTCACAGATTAATTGTACAATATAAATTGTAATATTTAAGGATTTAATTTTTATGGATATATTGATAATAGGGCTGATTATTTTCAGCTTGATATTAAGTTTTGGAATTGGTGGTCAAGATGAAACTATGGCTACTGTGTATGGTAGTGGATCTTTAAAATTACGTTGGTCTATTTTAATTGGAGGGTTATTAGCATTATTGGGCGTTTATTTATTATCTAAAAATGTCGGAGAAACAATTGGTCAAGATTTATTGGGAGAAACGATTAAATATAATACTCTAATGATCCTAGCTATTGTTTTAAGTACATCTTTTTGGCTGTTATTAGCAGCCAAAACAAGTGTCCCAATTTCCACAACTCATTCCATTGTTGGAGCAGTTTTTGGCATTAGTATTATTTGGACAATTATTAATCAAGGAAATTTTATAGATAGCTTAAACTGGGGAATATTGGGTAAAGTATTTTTGGGTTGGATTATTTCCCCCTTATTAGGTTATATTGGAGCAATGGTAGGGCAAGCTGCGATCAATAAATATATGACAACACATTCAAATAATCTATTAGAAATAGAAAAAAATGAAACCTATTTTCGAAATTTAATCATCATATTTGCATGCGTGAATCAATTTAGTCGCGGAGGAAATGATTCCGGGAGTGTTATCGGCATCTTTTATAGTATGCTTGGTTCAAATCAGATTTCTAAACAAGCACTACCATTACTAATTATCATGGCTGGACTAATGTTTAGTCTTGGATTAATATTAGTTGGTAAAAATTTAATAAAAGAAGTGGGAAGTACCACGGGACAATTACGACCAAGTGAAGCTTTAGCGATTGAATCTACAGTTGCAATTGTGATTTTAGTATCAACATTATTAAGATTACCAGTATCAGGAGGGCATATCTTAATTTTTGCATTAATTGGATCAGCAAAGATGAAAGGAGAACATCCAGATAGAAGATCTTTTCGAAGAATGGTGATAAGTTGGATAATAACTTTTCCAATCACAGCTTTCTGTTCAGCACTATTTTATGCCATTTTAACTCTTTTATAAAAGAAAATAGCTGATTATAAAGCTTATCGAGAAATAGATCAAGAAATTTTATTTTTTTACTTTATTTATAGAACATATGAGTAATAGTGTTTCTTCTCCAATTGAAATCCCACAAGAAATAAATACAGAAAAAATCCAAAAACAAATTGCGGCAAATTTATCAATTTCATATCAAGCCATCCAAAAATCAATTGAATTACTACTAAATGGTAATACAGTCCCATTTATCGCGCGATATCGAAAAGAGGTGACAGGAGCTTTAGATGAGATTCAACTTCGAGATATTCAAAAACATTACAATTCAAGTGTAGTCTTAGAAGAGAGGAAAATTTCAATATTAAATATTATCAATAAACAAAATAAACTTACTCCTGAATTATTACATAAAATTTTAGAATCTGACGCACCCCAAGAAGTAGAAGATTTATATCTTCCATATAAAGTAAAAACAAAGACATTAGGAGCTAAGGCAAAAGAAAAAGGATTAGGTCCATTAGCAGATTTAATTCGGGAAGGAATTATAGAAGGAAAAGTCTCACAATTATGCTTACCTTTTATTAACGACGAAAAAGGAGTAAACTCAGAAAAAGACGCATTATCGGGCGCTATTGATATTATTGCAGAGGATGCTGGATCAAATGCAGATCTAAGGCAAATAACAAGAGAGTTGGTATTCAAAAGATCTATAATAAATTCACAAGTAGATGAAACTGTCTCAAGTGGTGAAAAGAAAATTCAAAATGAGGCAGGAAAAATAATTGATCCTCATACATTTGATGACTACTTTAATTTCAATTTAGAAACAAATCAGTTACAGAACCACCAAATACTAGCACTAAATCGAGCAGAAGATTTTGAAGTAGTAAATATCTCATTTACAACACCAGATGAAGAATCATTAACCCAAATTAAACGAAATATTCTAAAAGATCAAACTGATAAAACAAATATTTTTTTTGAATATTTTAATAAAGGAATAGAAGCAGGATATAAACGGTATATAATTAGAGCAATTAAACGAGAATTATGGAAAGAACTTCGAGAGAAAGCAGAGCAACATGCAATTAAAGTTTTTGCAACAAATTTAAAAAATCTATTGATGACACCTCCATTGAAAAAAAATCCAATCATTGGAATAGATCCTGGATATAGGACGGGATGTAAAGTCGCAGTTATTGATGAAAATGGAAATTTTTTAGATGATGATGTAATTTATCCTCATCCTCCCAAGAATAAATTGAAAGAAGCTCAATTAATAATTTCAAGATTAATTAAAACACATAAAGCATACACAATTGCAATTGGTAATGGAACTGCATCTAGAGAAACAGAACAAATGGTTTCTGATTTAATTAAAAAGGCAAATAATAAATCTTTGCAATATGCAATTGTAAGTGAAGCAGGTGCATCGATCTATTCAGCCTCAAAACTTGCTATTGAGGAATTTCCAGATTTAGATTTAACTGTAAGAGGAGCAATAAGCATTGCCCGACGATTACAAGATCCTTTATCGGAATTAATTAAAATCGATCCAAAAAGTATAGGAGTTGGAATGTATCAACATGATGTCAATCAAACAGAACTTAAATCCGAATTAGATGCTGTTATCGAAGATTGTGTTAACGCAGTTGGTGTTGATTTAAACACCGCTTCAAGTAAATTATTACAATATGTATCAGGAATTAAAAAAAATGTCAGTAAACAAATTGTAAAATATCGATTAGAAAATGGCAATTTTAATTCAAGAAATCAGCTATATGAAATCAAAGGTTTAGGTGAAAAAGCTTTTGAACAATGTGCAGGTTTTCTTAAAATTCCTGAAGCTACTAATCCTCTTGATAGAACATTTGTACATCCTGAATCATATGAGCTAACAGAGAAAATTTTAAAAGAACTTGATATGACCACTGATGATCTAATAAACAAAAAGAATTTAGAAGCTTCAAATGAAAAATTATTAACAATACGACCTAAATCCGTCGCAAAAAAATTTAATGTAGAGCCCAATTCTATTAGATATTTAATTGAGCAATTACGAAAACCTAATCTTGATCCGAGAGAAAAATTAGATTCAGTAATTTTAAGAAGTGATGTCTTATCCATCGATGATCTAAAGGAAGGTATGATAGTTAAGGGAACCATTCGTAATGTAGTTGATTTCGGGGCATTTGTAGATATTGGAGTAAAAATTAATGGTTTAGTTCACAAAAGCCAAATTGCTGATCAATATGTAAAAAATCCACATGAATTTTTGGCAGTTGGTGATGTAAAAGATTTTATGATTACATCTATAGATAAAGAACGTCACAGAATTCAGCTTTCTATTAAACAAATTTTAACAAAAAAGAAATAAGTAGATAAGTAAAAATGACACTAATTTATTTAACTAGACATGGTCAAACAAAATGGAATGAGGAGAGACGTTTACAGGGATGGAAAGATGCCCCACTAACACAATTAGGACTTTCTCAAGCGAAAAAATTAGGAAATCGTTTAAAAGAAATCACATTTGATGCGATTTATTCTAGTGATAGTCAACGTGCATTTGAAACGGCTCAAATTATAACTGGAAAAGCAATATCTGAAATCAATCTAATAAAAGATTTACGAGAATTACATTTTGGCGATTTAGAAGGGAAAACGATAAAAGAATTTGAAAATGAATTTCCAGACCAATATTATAATTTCTGGAATGCACCGCATAACTATCAACCTCCATCTGGAGAAAATCTTTCTCAAATATCTCAAAGGGTTTTACCTAAAATTGATGAAATAATAAAGAAACATAAGAATGAGGTCATTTTGATTGTATGTCATACTATTGTGGTTAAGATCATTCTAGCAAATTTTGATAATAAAGAAATTAAAGATATATGGAATATGCCATATATTCATCCAACAAGTTTAAGCATTATAGAATTTGTAGAAGACAAACCTATTATTTTAAAACAAGGTGATACTAGTCATTTTGATTAAAATAAATTAATAAAAAGTCTCACATCTTAAAAATTAATCATCAAAATCATCAAAAAAAACATCAACCATTTTTTTTGATTTGTCTTGTTCCTCTGTTAAAAACATTCCATGTCGATTCACATCTGAAATATTTGTTTCTGGTATTAAATTTGGCAACCCAAAATTTCCATCTTGGGGTATCCCTCCTTCTTGAATCATATCCAATACTCGATCTATATCTTCTTCTTTGAAGTTTCCTTGTTTTTTTAACACTTTTTTTACAACAGAACGTTGAACATTATTACCTAACCGCTGGAAAGCCCCTCGTATTCCAGTTTTTTTAACTTTTTTCTTTAATAATTTATTTTTTATTGCTAATTCTCGCTTTTCTGTCCTTTTTTTTTGTTTTAGGTCCTTTTGAATTATTTTTGCCCATTGATCTCTCGGAATTTGAGATTCTTTCAAGGTTTTTTTCATAGCTTGAATGAATTTTCGATCAGCATCTGTTAAAGAAGCAGTTTTCTCTTTTTTTTCTGAAACCATAATTATAATTTAAAAAATTTCTAATCATTCTTATTTTTATCGGAAAAGCAAAATTTAGGGAGTATTCAAATAAGCTAAAGAAGATTTTCTTTTTTTTTAACTGACATCAATACTTCTAAAATGCTATCCCAATGCCTTCCAATCCAATAAATCTTATTGCATTTTAAGCTGTTACATCTCCAAAATTTCTTAAATCGAGAATATGTTCCTTCAGAAATATCATTTTTTATCGTTTCTTTATCTATCTCGTTGAGTAAATCATTGCATTTTGAACAACGAGGTAAAAAAGATATTTGATTTATATCATTCCATATAAAATGACTTGATTTAATTCCAAGATGACGGAAAAAATAATAAATTTGATCTTCTAATATGGTTGAAGGGATGTAGAGTATCAATTTATGATCAAGATGGTTTAATTCTAAATATTTACTATAAATTTTGGAAAATTCAAGATCCCTTGTGATTAATAATCTTTTTGAAGATATAAGATCAACCATGATTTCTTTATCTAGCAAATGATCAGGGGCAATAAGAGTATCAAAACCCAATATCCTCAAAAATTTCCCAAGACTACCAAACATTGCATCAGCATATAATCGATATGGCATGGTTTTCAATTCTTTCCTCTCTTAAAAACTTAATATTATGTCATTTAATATTACAACAATTTAAAGAATATTCAATAACATCTTTAATTAAAAATCAAAAAATAAAAAAACTATACAATATAAAGTATAGTATTACATAATTGATGTTTTATTATTAAAAGGACACTTAATATGATAGAAAATACTTTTCAGCACATAAAAAATATTAGACGTAAAGGAGAATTACGTTTGTGGAAATCGGGAATTCTATCATGGAATCATCTTCTTTCTATGGACAAAAGTCATCCACATTTCACAAAGAAAATGTGGATGGATTTAAAAAATGAATGTCAAAAATGCAAACAAGCTTTAGATAATGAGGATTATAATTATTTTCTTCAAAATTTTCCCGAAGATTTATTATGGCGATTTTTACCCAATTTTATGGGAAAGATATTATATTTTGATGTAGAAATGACAGGTTTAGATATAGAAAGGGATACAATTACTACTATTGCTACGTATGATGGAGAAAAAATCCAACATTTTGTCAGGGATCAAAATCTATCTGATTTCGTGAAACTGATCAATAATTTTGATGCTATTGCCACTTTTGATGGAAAAAGAACCGACATACCATTTATTGAAAAGGAATTCAACATTTCCATAAATAAAATTCATTTTGATTTATTTCATCTAAGTCGAAAAGTTCGATTATCTGGTGGTTTAAAACAAATTGAAAAAATTCTTAAAATTGAAAGAGGGGGTCTTGAAGATATAAATGGAAAATCTGCAATATATCTCTGGAAGGAATATATACAGACTCAAGATAGTAGATTTTTGGAAACATTACTAGCATATAATATTGAAGATACAATTCATCTAGAAGAAATCCTTTTTGAATTCTATGTTAGATTAAGAGATTTTGAAAAAATACCAGAAAAAAAAATAAAATATTCCCCTTCAATTATTCAAAACCCGTATAATCCTTCTAAGGAGATTTTAGAAATATTAAAGATTACCAATAACTAAAAAAATTTAATAAAAAAGACATTTTTTAAAGTTTCAAACTTATTTTTTCATTAGATATGATTTTTTTTGATTTAGAATTTTATGTTCCTTTAAATGAACGAAATAATCCAGATTCTAAAGGTTCTCTCGTTTTTAATCCTACAAATCCAACTCATTTTTTATTGGGAGGATATTTTACTACCACTTCATTCAAAGATTTAAACATTCGGAATGAAAAATCGTTATGGATATGGAATTATAATGATGAAAAAGCTTTGCTTAAGGCAATTTATGATCTTTTTATAGAAGAATATTTTTTTGAAAAAGCAGAAAAAAATAATATCTCAGGTAAACGGATCAAGGATTTGATTACTTGTGGATTTGCAATTGGAAGAGTAGATTTAGTTGCATTATTTATTAGATCACAAATGCAACAAATTGATCTAGATTCTAATCTTTTCAATGTATATTTAAAAACTAAATTAATTGATTTGAGTAATATTGCCACATTTATTTTTCCTGAAGAACGTACTTTTTATCCCAAAACAGCAAATGAAGTTAATAAAAAATTATTTCCCAAATCCAAATGGAAGGAAAGTGGTAAATCAGTATGGAAATACTACGATCAAGGAGAATATGACCAGATTGAACAACGATGTCAAACAGAAGTTGAAGATATAATAAATATATACAAGAAATTGCAGCAAAAATTAGAAACTTATAAGAATGATTGATTTTTAAGGATGAAATAACCAATTATCTAGTATAGAAATTTACGAGATGAAAAAAGCATGGTAGAGCGTTTTAAAATTGCATTTATTGGAATTGGTTCACAGAATGCATCTAAAGCAATATTTGAGAATATAAAGATATTCTCAGGGGTAAATCCAATACCCATTGAAATTGCACTTGGAATTCATGAAGAAAACATAGCTCAAGAAATTCAACGAAAAATTTACCCAATACTTCATAAAATGAATTCTAAAAATAAAGCAGATATACTTTTAACCTATTCACCTGATCAAGAAAAGGTTTTAACGAATGCCGATTTTGTTATCCAATCCATTTTTGTTGATAATGAAATGACAAAATTATTCGATCTTTGCCTACCTTTAAAATTTGGAATACCTCAATCTAATCTAAATATTATCGGTCCTGGAGGGATTTTTAATAGTTTTAGAACCAATCGAATTACAGCTAAAACAACTGAAATAGTTAAAAAAATTTGCCCAAAAGCTCCATTATTAATCCAATCAAATCCCATTGCAACAAATATCTTAGCAGCAAAATCAGTAAATTCTTCTATTAACGCCTTTGGACTAGGATCAAATATTGATGCAGATCTAAAACCTCTTAAGAAATATATCAAGAAAAATTTTGAGACCGAAAAAAAAAGTGAAAATTCTCTCGATTTTTATTTCCAATATGCTGGACTTGATAGATTTCGATGGTTAACAAAAGCTATTTACGGTGGATTTGAGAATATTGATAATCTTAAAGAAAATGCTCATGATTTAATGGAAGAAAAATATGGAAAAAGAGGATTTAACTTCAATTTATTAAAACAATATCAAGCTTATTGCATTGGTTCCCCAGAAAAATTTATGGATTTCCTTCCAGAATATTATAATTATTTTAATTTTGATACACCAACTCCGTATTGGAACTTTAAAATGGATATCAATAAGGGATATGAAATTGAAAACACCCATTTGATGAGATTGTTATACGATTTTATTGACAATAATCCCAATAATAATTATAATCTAAATGTTGTTAATCAAATCAATGGAAATATTTTGATTGATAAACTTCCTGAAGATTGTGTCATCGAACTTCCTACGCTATTTAAAGATAAACAAATTCAACCTGTAGATAAAGTTGTACTAAGAGATAATATTTATGACATATTATTACCTCTATGCAATCAACAAAAAACGATTGTTAAGGCTTCCTTAGGAAATGATCTAGAATTAGTTTTAGAAGCTATGCGAAATGAACCTATGAATCAATGGATAGAAGATGAAGATAAAATTGATTATTTAACCAAATTGATGCTTCATTATGAAAGGAAATGGTTACCTCGAGAATGGGCAGAATGGATTCCTACAGAGGAAGAATTAAAAAAGAATAATTGGTGGATTCCTAAAACAGATCTTGTCAAAAAAAATGATCAATATCTGAAAAGAAAGTTTCCAATTAAAGAAGATTTAAGAAGTAAAATCTTTAATCCTAAGGAATTAGAAATAACCCTTGAAACCGAGTTATAAAGGGGCTGAATTAATATTTTTTTCCTTATTTATTTCTTTTTTATTTTCTGGTAGCCAAAATATAAACATATTCAAATTATTAAAGGATTAGAATAAAGAATTAAAAACAGTGTATAATGTTATAGATGATCTTATCTTGGTCTACGAAAAATTGTCGTCAAGAGGGATGTTTTTTAAACTTGATATAGTCTAAGTATTTTCCTCTTTTATTTAAATTGTGCATGATTGTAACAATTCTATCAAT